>JALWCU010000144.1 GCA_027015275.1 Bacteroidales bacterium
TTGCTTATAATACAAACACTTATCTTACGCCAGCATCTTTGCAGAAGCTTATTACTACTTTTTGTGCATTGTCCACATTTGGTCCTGATTATAAATTTATTACAGACCTGTATTATGACGGTAATATTAAAGATTCTACTCTTTATGGAAATATAATCATTCAAGGGCATGGGGACCCAACCCTTGGCTCTGTATTGTTCGATGATACTTTGGTAATAGAGAATATGGTTAATACTATTAAAGGTACTGGTATTAAGCATATTACAGGCAGTATCATAGGAGATGCTTCTGCTTTTGGCCCTGACCCTGTGCCTCATAAATGGACGTGGGAAGATCTTGGGAATTATTACGGAGCGGCGCCGACGGCATTGTGTATTTATGATAATACATACACAATTATTTTTCAGACTGGCCGACCTGGTTCTCTTGCCAGAGTCATTGATACAGTGCCGTTTTTGCCAGGTTTGAAGTTACATTTGTATGTCAGAGCAGCCAGTATTCGTTCTGATCAGAGCTATATTATTGGTGCACCTCTTCAGCTGGAGCGTAATATTGTGGGGCGTTTGCCAGCATACCGTCGTTATTTCTCGGTCAGGGGTGCTATCCCAGACCCGGCTTTGCTAATTGCCCAGCAGGTCTATGAGCGGCTCAGAGCAGAAAATATTATGGTTAGCGGCGAGCCTAAGAGCATTTATGACCCAGATTCGGCACGATTTGATTCGGAGAAAATGGTTATTCTCATGCGGCATTATTCGCCTTCACTAATCGACGTCATTACCGAGACAAACGAGAAAAGTATTAATCTTTATGCTGAGGAGTTGCTAAAACACTTGGTACTTAGATATAAAGATACTGCCAGCACAAGAGCTGGAGTAGAAGCACTTTACCACTGTTTGTGGCAAATGGGGCTGGATACTCTGGATTTTGACCTTTACGACGGCAGTGGCCTTAGTCATTACAATGGTATAACCGTAAGAGGCTTATCCGACTTTTTAGAGAAAATTTACCATAGTGGTTATTTCAAAATGTTTCTTACTGCTTTGCCAGTGGCGGGTGTGAATGGTACTCTAAAATACTTTGCCCGGGGGACTGTTTTGGAAAATCGTTTCCACGGCAAAAGTGGCTCAATGCACGGCGTGCGTAATTATGCTGGATATTATTTAGCGCCTTCGGGACATGTGATTCTTGTGGTCTTTGTAACTAACGATTTTCGCTGCTCGCAGAGACAGGTTATATATGATGTAGAACAGACTATTAATCATATACTTGGAGATTAGATGAAAGTTTTCATGCTTTAAGCAAAGCATAAAAATTATATTTGAAAAAATGAAAAAATTTGCAATATCTTTTTTTGCCATATTTTGGGTTATTTCAATTTATGCACAGACCTGGCGTGCACAAGAGTGCTTGGCGTGTGGGCAAGGTATTTTACTGCTTAAAAAACAAGCTCTGTGGCTTACGCTTCCCCAGCGGAAAACATCATTTAATTATAATGACTTGTTGATAAGTACAGTCAGGGATATTTATTCAAATTCTTGTTTGACAAATGTAGTGCTCACGGCTCAGAAAATCTTGATTCTGGATAATAAGCTGGCCTTGATCAAGTCGCAAAATATTAGACAACTGAACATCACAAAGCCCACGCAGCTTGCCCTGGAAAATATGCATAGTGTGTGGGTATATGATTCTTACGAAAATAGCTTAAAAAAAGTAGATTTGCGTCTGGGCGTGGTATCACAAAGCATAAATTTGCATTGTTTGTGCGACAGTGTCAGAGAAATGATTTACACGGGGAATAAATTATTTTTTTCTTGTACCAAGGGGATTTATTCTCTGGATAACATGCTTAATATCAAATTAGAGTACAAGGGTGAGACAGATGATTTTGATTTCCTAGGGCGCAGGCTTATAATTCTGCATGCGGGGGTAATTTTTTCGGGAGATGATACACTACAAATAGACAAAAATATAAGGCAGCTCTGTGGCCAGTTAAATGACAAAGAAATCGTCGGACTCCGAAAGAATAAGTATTCAGCAGTGGACTTAAAGATTAGATAAAGATTTACTTCTGCTTACTATCAATAGAGAGAATAGCCCCTGTGTGTGGGTCAAATTCTACCTGTATATTTTTTTGTCTGAAGATGTCTATAGGTAACCTAGCAATAGTACCTGCCTGGGGTAACAGGATTTGTTTTTGTGCTAATAGTTTGTTGTCTAGCAAAATACGAACCATAGCTATTTCTGGTACTCTGTATGCGATGCCTTTGTAATAGGGTAGTTTTTCTATTCTGCGCAATAGGTCCTGGCTTTTTATAAAATTTTTCAAAGGTTTGGTTGTGCCAAATGTTTCTATTTCAAGATATATAGGTTTGCCGCGCATGTCAGTGATTGGAAGTAAGCCGTACTGGGGGGAGAATCTGAATATCATTGCCTTTGTAAGATAGTTTTTTATGTCTGGTACTGTAACATATTTGTAATGGTAAGAAGTCTTGTCAACCCTTCCGACAAAGAGTGAAAGATATTGCTTTTCTAATTTGTCAAGGCCACTGATCATGACTTTAATGGCTTGTCCATCAGGAAGGTAATCGCTATCACCTTCACCTTCAAGTAATGCAGTACGATCATCCCTTAGGGTAAAAATTTCATTGGCGATTTCTTGTGCTTGTTCGCGAGGGGATTTTTTTATTAAACGTTTTTTTATCACGGGAACGACACGTTGTGTTGTGTCAAATTCTTGAACATGGAAAATAGTATCATATACTTCTTTGTAACCTCTATCGACAGTTGTAAGGTTTTGTGTTACTGATTTATATTTGCTTTGTTCGACGAATTTTTCTTCTTGCCAGGATAGAGAGTATTGTTGCTCTGGGGCTTTGTTTATAGACGCCAGAAAACCATCCTGGGTAATATGGACGTTATATGCTTGTAATGTTTTTCCTGTTATGAACCATAAATTGTTAGTGTCGCGTATAGGTGTTGTTTTTATCTTGATGTCAGTTATTTGCCAATAAGTATGGTTGTGTTTGATGATATTTTCATTGCTACCCAAGAATTCGTCTGCATAGTCAGCATAAGGTCCTTTTTGTTCGGAAATTTTAGTTAGCTGTAGTTCCAGAGAAAGTTTTGTTTTTGGAAGGTAATAAGCTATATACTGTGGCATGTATGATTTGACTTGATGAGCATTGACTACAGCAAGATCGAGCTGACGTGAACATGATGTAAACAGTCCAATGCTAAGAATCAGAATTATTGGGATCAGAAGCTTTTTCATTGTTTTGTGTGTTTATAAATTCATAAGTTTTAATGCCAATTTCTATTATTATTGCAATGAATATGGCAATTACAATGAATGCAATTACATAAAAGGCAAGATTTTGTTCTGATCTTTTTTTGGAAATTTTTGAAAAGTCTGATGTGAAATAAATAATTGGTCTTGATAACACTATATCGGCAAGAACGTAAGAATCATAAGTATTTGCAGAGAAGTTTACAGAAATTTGGTTGGAATCAATAACAGATAGAGTGTTTTTTATGACATTTTTCAGTAATGGTCCTTTTATTTCCCTTCTCAGTCTCACTTGATCTCGATACATGCGAATAAGTGGTGAACGGTGACTGTAATAATAAAGCAATCCTTCACGGAATTTGGTAAAATCAGAGTAATTTTTAGCCCTTAGAGTAAGCTTAATCTGTGCAGAATTATAGCGATATAGTTTATTCTCTAAATCTACTTTGAGCAAAATAAAAGTCGTGGAGTCAACATTAAAGTATGACCTTATCCAAGCTGTATCTCTCATTCTTGTGCTAATAGTGAGCAGATCTGAGTAAAGTGCATTCACATAAGGCTCATATCCTCGAGGTGAGTATAACAATCCAGTAGTTGCGTATATACTTGATTCATAATATTTTACAGGATTATTGCGCTTTTTCAGAAGGCCAAAAGCCAGACCCAAAACTCCAAACACTAAAAGTAGTATTGCATACTTCTTGAAAAATTTATAGATCTCTGCTATGATTTCAATAAGATTAATTTCCTCCATGACTAAATTTTAAAGTTCCCTTTGTAGCATATAAATTAAAATGTAGTATTATGCGACAATGTAGTTCTATTTATTCTTGAGAGCTTCTGCACCTGAGACAATTTCGATAATTTCCTTTGTGATAGCTGCCTGGCGTGCTTTATTATATTCAAGAGTGAGCTGACTGATCATTTCTTCTGCATTATCCGTTGCTTTGCTCATTGCAGTCATTCGAGCTCCTTGTTCGGCAGCATAAGAGTCGAGTAGGAAGAAGAAAAATTCTGCATAAAGCATATAGCCAAATACAAGTCTGTCGATAATTGTCTGTAAATCAGGTTCGTATATAAAATTCATGTCTTCGGCACCCAGCCCTGTGCTTTGTGGTTTTTTTATGGGTAAGAACTGTTCATGTACTAATAACTGGGACCCCGGGGTTTTGAAGCTGTTGGAAACAACATCTATCCTATCATATTGACCGCTAACAAACATATCTATCAGCTCCTGCGCCAGAGCCTTTGATTGTTCAAAGCTGACTTTTTCTATTGCGCTTGGATTTTCTTTGACTACATTGTAGCCATAATGTCTAAAGTATGAAGCAGCTCTCTTGCCAATAGCGTATATATCTGGTTCTATGCCTTGCTTGCGGTATGTCTCGATAGCCTGTTCTGCTTTTTTCATTACATTCATGTTGAAAGCTCCACACAGGCCACGGTTAGCACTAATTACCACAATTAATGCTTTCTTTAGCTCGCGTTTTTCGAACAGAGGATTTTCCAAGTCTCCTGCAGCGCTGGCTACTATGACTTCCATTAATGATTTGAGCTTGTAAGTATATGGGCGCAGCTGTACTATACGGTTTTGTACTTTGCGTAACTTGGCTGCTGCTACCATTTTCATTGCCTGAGTAATCTGCTTAGTGGATTTTACCGAGGCTATGCGTTTACGTATATCTTTGAGATTCTGCATAATTCTTGATTTTTAGACGCGTTCAATCCATTTGTTTGGACTGTTGTTTTTGTGCTCAAATGAAAGTATGATGATGCTATGCTCATCTATTGTATAGTAAATTTCTACTGGATATTTCCGAAGGTTTATCAGTCCCACCTGTCCATCGTATTCCTGACCAAAGGCACCGGGATTTGTCTGCAAACGTGCGAAATTTTCGTTTATTTCAATCACCAGACCTCTGGCCAGTGGAAATTTTAGTTTTTTGTAAAATTCTATCAATTCATGCAAATCGTCCAGAGCCGTCTGGGATACAAATATTTTGAATTTCTTGCGTATCATTATATTAATTCTTCTAATAGCTTATTGTACAAATGCCCCCAGTTTATTGCTGACTCGCTTTTTTGATAGTTCTCCAGCCTTTTAACCAGTTTCTCTCTTTGTTTTTTATCAATCTGCTTAGTTTCCCGTGTCATTGCCGTGATATAAGAGAGAATATCAAGTTTTTGTGGCTCAGGCAAATTTGCCCATATATTTTCTATTTCTTTGATGTCAAGCATTGGCTCTGCTATGTGTCAGGGCAGGCCGTGCCTGCCCCGATGGTTAATTATTTGTCTTGTAACGGCTTGCAATCTTTGTTGCTACCTCTGTTAAGATTTTTTCTACCTCCTCATTAATAACGCCTTGCTTCAGAATAGAGAGGGCATCTTCGCTGTGATGATGCTCGAGATAATCAAGGTATTCTCTTTCAAAGTCCTGAACTTTTTCTACAGGTACATCTTTTATCAAGTTCTTGGTACCAGCGTAAATAATGGCGATTTGTTTTTCCACAGGTACTGGGCTAAATTTATTCTGTTTAAGAATTTCCACATTACGTCGGCCCTTTTCGATAATCGAGAGCGTTGCAGCATCCAGGTCTGAACCGAATTTTGCAAATGCTTCGAGCTCACGATATTGTGCCTGGTCAAGTTTTAATGTGCCTGCTACTTTTTTCATTGCTTTTATCTGTGCTGAGCCACCTACACGTGAAACAGATATACCAACGTTAATAGCAGGACGAATACCAGCATTGAATAGGTCTGGCTCTAAGTAAATCTGCCCGTCTGTAATAGAAATAACGTTTGTTGGAATATAGGCTGATACGTCGCCAGCCTGTGTCTCTATGATTGGCAAAGCAGTGAGAGACCCCCCGCCTTTAACCATGTCTTTGATAGACTCTGGCACATCATTCATCTGTCGAGCAACTGTGTCATCTTCAATAATCTTAGCAGCGCGCTCGAGCAAACGTGAGTGCAGATAGAACACATCGCCAGGATAAGCTTCACGTCCTGGTGGGCGGCGCAAAAGCAGAGAAACTTCACGATAAGCAACAGCCTGTTTGGACAGGTCATCATAAATAACCAAAGCATGGCGGCCAGTATCGCGGAAAAATTCTCCAATAGCAGCTCCAGCATAAGGTGCGTAAAACTGCAAAGCTGCTGGCTCTGAAGCACTAGCAGATACGATAATGGTGTAATCCATTGCGCCGTAACGCTCGAGTGTCTTGGCTATCTGTGCTACTGTAGAACGCTTCTGCCCAGTGGCAACGTAGATACAGTAAACAGGTTCACCCCGTTCGTACCACTCACGTTGGTTTATTATTGTATCCAGCGCTATTGTTGTTTTACCTGTCTGGCGGTCGCCGATGATAAGCTCTCTCTGACCACGTCCAATGGGTATCATTGCGTCAATAGCTTTGATACCAGTCTGAAGAGGCTCTTTAACGGGCTGACGGAAAATAACGCCAGGTGCTTTTCTCTCTAAGGGCATTTCGTATAGTTCGCCAGTGATTGGACCTTTGCCGTCGAGAGGCTCACCAATAGTGTTGATGATACGTCCTATCAGTCCCGGGCCTACCATGACCGAAGATATTCGTTTTAGACGGCGTACTGTGTCTCCTTCCTTAATTTCGTCAGATGGGCCGAGCAATACTGCACCGACATTGTCTTCTTCCAGGTTCAGCACAATGCCTTTTATTCCGTTTTCAAATTCGATCATTTCGTTGGCTTCCACATCAGTCAGTCCATAAATACGTGCGATGCCGTCGCCTACTTGCAGAACGATTCCTACTTCTTCGAGTTCCGCCTTGGACTTAATGCCTGCTATTTTTTGCTTAAGAATGTCGCTAACTTCTGAAGGTTTTATTGAGGTCATTGTCTTGCGTTTTTATTATTTTGTGAGTTCTTTTTTGATTTGTTTAAGCTGCGAAGATATACTCATGTCAAGTAGTTTGTCTTCTACTCTTAGTATAAACCCTCCAATTATCTGTGGGTCAGTTTTTTGGTGAAGATCTATTTGGGTATTAAGGCTTTCCCTGAGGATGTCTATGAATTGTTTCTTTAGCTCTGGGTCTAAGTCTACGGCTGTAGTTAGGTGTACCTCTGTAATGCCGAGATATTTTTTGTAAAGTTCATAAAAGTCCATTATCATAAGTTCCAGAAATGCCTCCCGTCTATTTTCTACCACTAAGAGTAGAAAATCTAAAGTATATTCGTGTACCTTACCCTTGAAGATTTGAGTAAAAGCAGCTTGCTTCTGACTCTCGGGAATAATTGGACTTTTGATAAGTTGCTGAAATTCATCTATTTTTAGCACACTTGAGACAATGTCCAGGTCTTGCTTTATTCTATCGAGCAAGTTGTTTTCCTGAGCCAGTTGAAAAATTGCTTTTGCGTAGCGTGTTGTGATTTTACTTTCGTTCATTTGCCCGCAGCTTTAGTTAAGGTTTGCGTTTTTGAGCAAGTCGTTTATGTATTTCTTTTGCTTTTCTTTGTCATCGAGCTGTGAGAGCAGTACTTTTTCGGCAATGTCGATAGACAATTCTGCAACAGTGTCTTTAATTTCTTTCAAAGCGTTTTGTTTTGCTGCATCGATTTCCTGTAGAGCTTCCTCAAGTTTCCTCTGTTTTGCTTTTTTGGCGTCTTCTTCGGCTTGGCTGATGATACGAGAGCGCATTTGCTGTGCATCCCTTATCATTTCTTCTCTTTCCCGGCGTGCTTGGGCTAAGATTTTTTCTGCGTCTTCCTTGACCTTCTCCAGTTCCTGACGGGCTTGATTAGCCTGCTCAAGGGACTGCGAGACATATTCTTCTCTTTGCTTAATAGACTCGAGTATTGGCTTCCATGCGAATTTTTTCAACAACCACAATACCAGCAAAAAAGAAAGAGTCATCCAAAATACTAGACCCAATCCTGGTGTTAATAGTTCCATAATTCTCTAATTTTTGATTAATCTTTTACTCTCTCTTATCCCCGCTAACGGCGGGGATAAGAGAAGTTACAAATTAGATTATGATTAAGAATGTTGCTATAAGTGCGAAGAAAGCAATACCTTCTATCAGAGCAGCCGAGAGAATCATGTTCGAACTGATACTCTTAACGGCTTCTGGCTGGCGTGCAATAGCTTCCATTGCGCTAGCACCAATTTTACCAATGCCAATACCAGCACCAATAACAGCCAGACCAGCACCTAGGCCAGCACCTGCTTTTGCCATAAATTCTGCACCTGTGTTAGCTGCTTGTAATAATACGCTTAACATAATAGTGAGTAATTCCATTTTTCTTAGATTTATTGGTTTTTAAATATTAATGTTCTTTTTCAACTGCCATTCCAAAGTAAATAGCTGATAAAAATGTGAATACGTAAGCCTGGATAAAGGCAACAAGTAGTTCAAGGAACGTCAAAAAGACGATGAAAAATACTGAAATAACCGAAATGCCCAACGCGGCTGCCAATCCAAAGCCTATGAAGAAAATAAAAATCAAGGCTACAAAGGTAACACGTACAATGTGTCCCCCCAGTATGTTGGCAAAAAGTCGAATCATCAGCACCGTAGGTCTTATAAAGACCTCTGCAAGCTCAATCAAAGGCATAAGAGGTACAGGTGCCTTTAGCCACCAGGGTATATCTGGACTCCAGAATATATGTCTCCAATAATGTTTTGAGCCATTAATAGTGGTTATAACAAACGTGAAGAATGCCATTACGCCTGTAACAGCCAGATTTCCTGTGACATTAGCGCCAGCGGGAAAAAATGGGAACAATCCCAAGAAATTGTTCATAAAAATAAAGAAGAACACAGTGAGCAAAAACGGCATAAATTTCTCATATTTCTCTTCACCAATCGATGCACGTGCCACATCATCACGGATAAAAAGAATTATAGGCTCCATAAGTGCCTGAAACCCTTTAGGCGGCTCAAGAGTCTTTTTTTTATATCGTTTACTTATGGGCAGGAAGATGGCCAGAAGAATTATTATACTTATCCAGATGGCCAAGACATCTTTTGTGATTGACAGGTCAAGGGGGCGGATTAAATTCCCGTTTTTATCACGTTCTACAATCTTGCCCTTAGTCGGTGAAACATGACTTATGAAAAAACCTTTGTAAGATTTGTCATGATATAGCTTTGTTGACCAGAAAAAGAACCATTTATTGCGTAATTTGCTGTGGACAATAACAGGAAGAGGAACGGCTATCTCGTGGCCTTTGTAACTGGCTATATGCCACCAATATGCATCCAATACCTCGTCTATGACAAAATCACCTGCATTGAAGCCTTGCTTTTCTCTCTTACCTTGTTGAGCAAATGTAAATGTACTGAAAACTAATAATATCGCTAATAATGAAAAAGCTTTAACTCTCATAATTACTTTTAGTTATGATTCCTCCTGAGACACAAAGAAAAATAAATTTGTTAAAAAAAACAATTCTATGTTTTATGTTCTTAAAAGTTTATTTCCTGTTCGTGCTGTTCAGAAACAGTTTGCTGTCCCGGCACATCTGGCTCACATTGATAAGGCACTCCGTCATAGTTTATCGGCAGCTGGAAACTATCCTGGACACTGTAGATTTTACTCAAAACAGGATCGTTATAGATTTTCTTCATGTAAATAGCCCAAATAGGCAGAGCCATACTTGCGCCTTGACCTAATGCTGTGGATGTAAAACGTATGCTTCGCTCCTCTCCGCCTACCCATGCACCAGAAATAAGTTTTGGAACAATGCCAATGAACCAGCCATCGGAATTATTGTTTGTAGTACCAGTCTTACCGGCTATATCGTTCGTGAATCCATATTTATATCTAAGCCTTACACTCGTTCCATAGTTTACAACGGCCCTCATCATCACAATCATGCGCCAGGCAGTGCTCGGATCAATTGCCTGATTCTTATGCGCTGTGAAGGTAGCTAACACGTTACCGTATCGGTCTTCTATTCGTTGAACAAATATTGGTTGTACGTGAATGCCCTGATTGGCAAATGTGGTATAAGCGCCTACCATTTCGCCGAGCTTGACCTCTGCTGCGCCCACGCATAAAGAGGGTACGGCTGGTAGAGGGCTACGTATGCCCATGGCACGCGCTATCTCTATTACTGCTTGTGGGGAATAATGCTTCATTACCCACGCCGAAATCTGGTTTAAAGACATTGCAAGGCCAGTCTTTAAAGCTATTTCCTGACCATCAAATTTTGAGTGTGAATATTTCGGTGTATATGCAACCTTCTGTCCATTCTCGTACACTTCAAATGTTACTGGCACATTGGGTACTTTGTAACAAGGTGAATAATTGCCTGGCATCATTGCTAGAGTGTAAACAAAAGGTTTGAATGTAGAGCCAACTTGTCGGCGTGCCATCATCACCTCATCATATTTAAAGTGATTAAAATTAATACCTCCGACATAAGCACGGACATAGCCAGTTTTGGGCTCTACAGACAGGAACCCTGCACGTAGAAATTTCTTGTAGTAAAGGATGGAATCAATTGGCGTCATGACCGTATCTATATCACCATGCCATGAGAAAACGCGCATTTTAGTTGGCTTGAGGAATGACTCAATAATTTCTTTTTCAGATTTGCCAATAGATTTGAGTGTGAACCAACGTGTGCTTCTACGCATGGTGTTCCACAGTATTCGTGCAATATCCCGTCGTGTCAAATCCGGATCAAAGGCTTTGAGATTGGGATTATTAACTCTGATAGTTATGCCTTTGACTTTAAAAGTGATAGTGCGGAGATAACGATGTTTGTAGTGGTCTTCAAAGACTTTTTGCCAATTTTTTAGATGTTCTGCTACGGCTTGCTCAGCGTATCTTTGCATACGTGAGTCGATGGTAGTGTAAATTTTTAGCCCATCGCGATAAATGTCGTAAGGTGTCCCGTCGGGTTTCAGATTTTTATTACACCAGCCGTAAAGTGGATCAGTTGCCCACAGCAGAGAATCTTCAGAATACTGCTCTTTGTTCCATCTGGGATAATTGTCTGGGTCTGGTTTTTTTGCAGTGAGATATTGACGCAAAAATTCACGGAAGTATGTTGCTAATCCACGATTATGAGTCTCTGGCTTGTAATGGAGAACTATTGGCAGGGAGCGGAGAGAATCAAATTGCTTGTGTGTGAGTGGCTTCCAGCCGAAGTAATCTTGCAGTTGCTTTTGATATTTTTCCACTTGCGAGAGAACGGCATTACGACGTTTGAGAGACCTGTCTGGATGCAGAATAGGGCTATAATAAGTCGGAGCACGCAACAGTCCCACTAATGTTGCTGCTTGGTCAAGTGTCAATGAATCAGGGGATGTACCAAAGAAAGTTTTGGCTGCGGCCTTTATACCAAAGGCATTATGACCGAAAGTTACTGTATTTAGATACATTACAAGAATCTCGTTCTTGGCATAATGGCGCTCTAATCGTGCAGCAGTAACCCACTCTTGCAATTTCATTATAAGCATTTTCCATATTTTGCCGGGTAATGTACGGGCAGGAATATTGAGCTTTTGACGCATTTTATACAAATTCTTGGCAAGTTGCTGAGTAAGCGTACTGCCGCCACCTGTGGACTGACCAAGAAGAATGGATTTAAACAGTACGCGTCCCAATGCTCGCATATCAATACCAGAATGACGATAGAAGCGCACATCTTCGGTGGCTACTAATGCTGCTAAGATATTAGGAGACAATTCATTAAAATCAACTATTGTACGGTTTTCCAAGTAATATTTGCCCAGTAATTGACCGTCAGCAGAATATATCTCTGTTGCCAGATTGCTCTTTGGATTTTCCAACTCATCAAAAGGTGGAATATATCCTACTTTCCCCATTGAAATAAGAGCTATCAATGAATAGAGAAAAATCAAGGGCAGAATTACTATAAACCACAGAATTCTATTGTATTTGATAAACCTGTATAGCTGTTGAGAAGATAGGTCAGTAACTTTTCTCAGAATCATTAGTCTGTTCTTTACTTTTTACACTGAAACAAAAATAATCAATAATTCGAATAGCTGAAAAAGTTTTGTCAGGTGGGAGGCTGGAGAAAAGAAAAAGTTAGCAATTTGATAATAATAAAATAAATAAACCTTAATTTTGTTAATCAAAGACAAAGCGAGAAAAGTGGAAAACACACAACCAAAACCTTTTGTTAAGTGGGCAGGTGGCAAAAGTCAATTACTTTCGGAAATTGAATTAGCTATACCCGTAGAGTTGAAATCAGCAGAATTTGTTTATATTGAGCCGTTTGTGGGTGGAGGTGCGGTCTTGTTTTGGATACTTCAAAAATTTCCAAATATCAAAAAAGCCGTTATAAACGATATAAACACGGATTTAATAAATGCCTTTTTCGTCATACGGGACAATGTGGGAGAATTAATCGAGATTTTATGGTTGTGGGAACAAGAATATCATTCTTTGGCTGAGCAAATTGAAGTAAAAAACAATATTATTATTCAAAACGTGAAATGTTTAATGCCCGAAATGCTGCTAAAGTA
>JALWCU010000145.1 GCA_027015275.1 Bacteroidales bacterium
ATTTTGACGGAATGCCACAAAAAGACAAATTCGGAAATATCATTTCGCCACTAAAACCTGTCAACAAAAAGGTTATTACACCTTCTCTGAACGAACAAACACAAAACTCCCGTGCAAGAAGTGCTAAACTCAGAATTGCAGAAAAACTATGAAAAGGACAAAAAATAAAATATGGTCAAGTAACACACTATTTTTCTTACTAATTATTCTCATAGTGCTCGCTTCGGACTACTTGAACACCAAAGGAGACAAACTACTGTACAGAAAATATAAGTTGCAGCAAGATATTAATTCATTGCACACTAAATACATTGAAATTTACACGAATCTATGTTCATTTAAAACTTATGGAGAGCTGGAAAAAGAAATAAAGCGCCGTCATCTCAACCTTGTACACGACTCATCAGTATTTATAATCTACATTGATAAAAACAAATACAAGAAAGGTGATTAACAAAAGAGAAATATTAGATAGGTCAACTATATTGATGATTATAATAGTTATAATTGGCCTGGCTACAGTTTTGCGTGTCTTAGAGCTCAAGACCATTCTGAGACCAAAATTCAAGAAGTATGCAAATATAATCAGGACAATGAAGCCTTATGGCCGACGTGGGGACATTTATTCTGTCGGAGGAAAGATAATCTCCACGACTGGCCTTGTCTATGACGTGCATTGGGACGCCTCCACTCCATTTATACGCAATCATCCTGACTTCCTTCAAAAAAATCTATATCCTCTGGCCGATAGCTTAGCGCACTTTTTTAATAAACCAATCAGCAAAGTCTATTCATATTTACTCTCTAAATATCAAGCACATAAAAAATATATATATATTGCAAAGGACCTGACATCAAAACAAGTAAACCGTCTCAAATCATTTCCTATTTTCAACAAAACAAAGTTCAAAGGCGGACTGATAGTCGAGCCACATGAGAAACGAATTCATCCTTTTGGCTGGCTGGCTTATAGAACAATAGGTGATTGCAAATTGGGCGAGGAAGAACAAACCCCAACTTGTGGCATAGAATACTCATATAATTCTCAGCTCTCCGGCAAAACAGGTATAGTTATATATCGCATAGGACCTTATCACACAATCCTGGAGAAGAGAATTATAATACCCCCAGAAAACGGCTGGGACCTGCGCTCTACACTTGACATGAATATACAATACTTCCTGGAAACAGCCCTGCTAAAAAGGGTACAGGAGCTCAAAGCCGACCGTGGTATCGGTATTATAATGGATGTTCATACTGGCGAAATCAGGGCTATGGCTAACCTGGAAT
>JALWCU010000146.1 GCA_027015275.1 Bacteroidales bacterium
GCTATGATCAGTGCTTCACCGATAGACGAGATAATTGAACTCTCCTTCCTGGGATATGACCAACTGGTAAATCATGATCATATTGCAGACAAGAGGCATGAGTATAATATTTATCAAATAGCAAGTAATGGCAGCATAAAAACATACTATTTCCTTACTGACCTTTATTGGAAAAAGCTCCACAAAAAGTAGAATTACATCCAAATAGCTGACTAAAAGGCAATGCAACAATCCCCGCTGGATACAATGACCAGCGGGGATTGTCATTATTGGAATTTTTACGATAAGATAGCCGCAAAGTTCTAAATGGATTGTTCTAATTATTAAGCTGCTGATTTTTTGTCTGTTATTAGCGTTACAACTACAGCTGTTATGAGCGCGACCAGAAATGTCATAATACGAGCTGTTATTAGCTTCTGGTTCATTCCAGTACTGATCCAGATAATAGTAAATGTAATGCCAATTATTATTGTAGCTATTGTTGCCGGACCATTAAATTTTTTCCAGAAAAGCGACAAAAGAACTATCACGGAAAATGTTCCACCAATGCCAGCCCATACGTAACTTACCAGGTCAAAAACAAAGTTTGATATTAGATTCGAACGCTGTGATAGAAAGGCAACGCCTAATGCAATGACTGCCAGGACAGCTGTAGAGATGCGTGCAAGTCTCAGTTTTTGTCGTTTATCTGTTTTTTTATTCGAGAGAATATTTTCTGCCAGCTCGGTCGATGATAAAATTAATAGGGAATCAGCAGTAGAAATCATTGCTGCAATAGCACCAGTTATCAAAAGAGCAGCAAGCGATGGTGGAAAGATGTGTAAAAGCACCTTAGGCATTACGTATTCTCTGTCTCCCAAAGCATGAGGCCCGAAAATAGCTATGCCAATCCAACCAATAGACAAAGCTCCAATATATGCTATAATTGTCCAGGTAACGCCAATGTTACGCCCTATTTTAGCGTTTTTATGGTCCTTTATAGACATAAATCGTGTCGTCAACTGTGGCATTCCACCAAAATAACCGAACATCCATGAAAGGCCAGAAATTATAAGTCCCCACTGAAAGCCATTAGCACCCTGGGCAATAGCAGTATAGCTGGGACCTGCCATTTTCAGGGCAGCTGTGATAGAATGTGCATATACACCAGGGTGTGTCTTGATATAGATAAATCCCACAATAGGTCCTATTATTAATGTTGTTATCATGATAAGAGCCTGGACAACGTCTGTATAGACTACGCTACGAAATCCGCCGAAAATTGTATAAGGAATTATGATAGCTGCCGTGATTAGCATTCCATATTCTGGTCTGAGATGAAACATCGTAAATAGTGTCTTTCCACCTGCAACAAACTGGGCACCAACATAGAAGAAAAAGAAAAATACTATCGTCAGACTACTGAGCAAACGAATAGTATCTCCACTGCTTGCATGGCGTTTGGCTAAATAATCTGTAAATGTCTGTACATCATATCTTTGTGCCTCTTTTTGTAGACGCCATGCCAGAACTATCCAAGCGAAGAGTACGCCAAATACACAACCAATAGCTGTCCATATCTCCATCAAGCCTGTGGCATAAGCGGCTCCGGGAAATCCCAAAAGTGCCCATGCTGACTCACCTGTTGCACGCTCCGACAGAGCTGAAGCCCAGCCAGGCAAAACTCTCCCGCCTATAGAAAAATCTGTGGATGATTTAACTTTCATGCCCTGATAAATGCCCCAGGAAATCAAAAACACCATATACACTATCATCACGATAAGCATCTGCGTCTGCGGTAACATATCTAAGTGCTTTTTGATTTTTTAACAAAATTATAAAATAATTTCATTTTAATGTACACTAATCTACAATCTTGCGCAGAATGAGGAATCCATCTCTTATTGGGAGCGCCAAACGTTCTACTCTATCATCCTTCTGTACAAAAGCATTAAATTCCAATACTCCCTGAGTATAAGTGTCTGACGGTTCCACCGGCTCAAAAATTTTTCCATTCCAGAAAATATTATCAACGAGTATCAGCCCCCCAGACTTTACTTTGTCAAAAATCAATTGATAATAAGTCAAATAGTTTTTTTTCTCTGCATCTATGAAAACTATATCAAAGTCGTTGTCCAGTTCGGGTATAATTCGTTTTGCGTCGCCAAAAATTACCTTGACTTTGTCAAATAATTTACTTTTCTTTAAGTACTTAAATATAATAGATTCGAGTTCATCATTTATTTCTATGGTTAATAATTTTCCATTTTCTGGTAGGCCTCGAGCCAGGCATATTGTCGAATACCCAGTATATGTTCCTATTTCCAGAATTTTATTCGGCCTATATGCTTTACTGATAAATTCGAGTAATTTACCCTGCAAAGGACCTGAAATCATACGTGGGAAAAGTGTCTTTAGATAAGTCTCGCGGCGTAGCTGCGTTAAAATTTCGTCTTCTGGACTGGTTAAATGTTCTGCATATTTAAAAAATTGTTCGGAATTCATTATATTGTGTATTAAATTTATTGATTAAACTCTTAAATAAATTTTCTTTTATGCCTGTAGAGAACAAAAAAGAATTGGATCTTATATA
The DNA here is from genome assembly GCA_027015275.1 of Bacteroidales bacterium. Classification (GTDB taxonomy): domain Bacteria; phylum Bacteroidota; class Bacteroidia; order Bacteroidales; family S143-33; genus S143-33. The sequence continues at coordinate 2,573 of JALWCU010000146.1, forward strand.
CCAGCTGCACAAAATTACAAAAGAGAAGCAAGAGCTGGAAAAAGAAATTCAGAGGCTCACAAAAGAAAAAGTGCAGGTAGAGCAACGTGTGGGTGAACTGGAAAGTATTCTAGCGCAGGTTCCCCCTGAGTTCCTCCCAGAGGATGCACGGCCTAATGTAGGAAAGGACAAGCAGCTTAAATTCGAGATGGCTACAGTTCTTTTTATTGATATTCATGGCTTTAAGCGTATCGCAGAGAGCAAAAACACCCAGGAAGCTATTGATGAGCTTGATCAGATGTTTTATGAATTTAACAAAATTGCACAAAAGCACAATCTACAACGAATAAAGACAATAGGCGATACATATATGGTAGCTGGTGGCGTTCCTGTCAAAAATAATACTAACCCTATTGATGTGGTATTAGCAGCCTTGGAAATGGCTAAATATATCCGCGAGCTTAGAAAAGAATACGACGAGAAAAACCTTCAGTTCTGGGAATTGCGTCTGGGAATTAATACAGGACCAGTACGTGCCCTGGCCTGGGGTAGAAAGAAGATTAACTACGATATTAAGGGCGAGACTGTTAATATTGCCACACGTGTTGCTACCTCGAGCGACTTGGACAAGATAAATATTTCTGCAAATACGTATGTGCTTGTTGCAGAGTATTTTGAGCTGGAAAAGCATGGCTCTTTGCCTATTAAATATGAGGGCGAGATTGATATGTACTATGTCAAACGCCTCAAGACAGAATTTTCAGAGGACCAAGAGGGAATTTATCCCAATCATACTTTTAAAGTTAAATATCTTCTTCGTCAATTCACAGATTTGCAAGAGATTATATTGGATAAATTAGAGCGTGAATTGCCGCCTTACCTTTATTATCACAATTACAAGCATACTATTGATGTTATTAATCAGGCCGAGCTTATAGGCCTTGGCGAAGGCGTGAGCGAGGAAGAGCTTTTACTCCTCAAGACAGCTGCCCTATTTCATGATGCTGGTCATATTATTCAGTACGAAAATCATGAGTATTATGGCTGTCAAATGGCTAAAGAATATTTACCAAAATTCAAATATACCCAAGAGCAGATAGATCGTATTTGTGAACTTATTTTGGCAACAAAATTACCGCCAAAACCAAAGAATCTGTTGGAAAGAATAATGTGCGATGCTGATCTCGATTATCTTGGCAGGGAGGATTTTATTCCAGTATCTAATACATTGTACGAAGAGCTTAAGGCGCAAGGTAAAATCGAGTCTCTTAACCTATGGAACAAGATTCAAGTAAAATTTCTTACTGGCCATCAGTACTTTACTGATACTGCCAATCGTCTCCGTGAAGTCAACAAAGAGAAACAGATTGAGCGTATCAAAAAACTCATCAAATGGGATAGCGAAGAAGAACGCCAGGAGTTTGAGAAAACACTACAAGAAATTGTAGAGAAGGCAAAATCTAATAATTCTTCTAATTAGCTATAAT
>JALWCU010000147.1 GCA_027015275.1 Bacteroidales bacterium
ATTCTCGAAGATGCTTATCTGGTACAGGATACGGTTAATATTACATGTACTGGCAGCGACAAGACCTTTACTCTGGCAGCCACAGCCGCTGTTTATTCTTATAATCCTGAGACCTTGGGCTCGAGTACTGGACGAAAAGCTTTCCCTGTCGGGTTTGCCAATTATAGCCTTCACAAAGATAGCAGGGTCTATATCAGCGGAAATGCCGGTGACCAGGTTATTTATACAAGGCCTACGTATGGAAATCTTTATATCAGCACCCGGGCAGAGATCAATGTCAAGCTGGATGGAGATCTTAATGTTGACGGCGACTTTAGAATGTATTATGATGACCCAACGCTTATGGATAATGGGCACAATATTAATATAGCTGGTGCAAATGTTGACATTCGTACTTATACACCGAGCAGTAGCTCTACAATGACTTTTGATGGTGCTGATCAGCATATTTACGACGCTGGGCAAGGTGCTACAGTGTTTGATCTGAACGACGTAGTTTTCGCAGGTAGTGGCACTAAAACACTTTCTTATGGCGGAGAAGACTGGTATCATGTTCACGGTGATATTACAATTGACAGCGGAGTTACTGTTTATGTGCCACGACGCCTTGATTTTTCTGGCTCTCAGTGGATAAATAAGGGAACTTTTAACCACACAGCTTATGTAATTAATTTCAATGGAACTGCTGATCAAACAATCGATCCAGGCGAATATAATGATTTCTATGCTGTTGATTTTCAGAATACTAATGGAACTATAAAATTCGTCAATCATGGTATAAATGTTAATAATGGTACTTTCACCATAGAGAATGGTGCTACGGTAGATATGAATAATCTTACACATCACATTGCGAGTGTGAGAATCACCAACAATGGCGGCACTTTTACTACAGCAAATGCAAGTTTTGTGTTTGACCGTAATGGGACACAGTATATTCCTCAGTTGACTTGCCAAGATATTACTCTCGAAAGAACTGGCCAGAGAGCTTACTCGAGATATTTAGAAGGTAGCTTAAGCATTGACGACCTGACGATAGGCGAAGGCATACAATTGCTCTGTTCCCAAAATGCCGATCCATCTACTACTGCATATAATATCACAATGACAGGTAATTTTATTAATAATGGGAATTTTTACGCATGGGGCAACACAGTGGACTTTGAAAGTAATAACACAGACCCAAAGATTATTCAGCAAGGTAATGGATATTTCCATAATGTAAAATTCAATCAAAATATCTGGGGACAAAACAACAGAACATACACTCTGACACAGACTACGC
>JALWCU010000148.1 GCA_027015275.1 Bacteroidales bacterium
ATACAGAACTACATAATCTAAGCTGTCTTCATGCTGCTGCCAATATGCTTTCTGGCTAAGCTCTTTGATTCTTGTTCTCAGCGCTTCTACATGCCTATGTGCTAATTTGTTGCGCACTTTATCGTCATCAGCTTCCATATAATCCCAGTACGCACTCATGGTCATTTTTACGTCAATAATAATCTTGCGTTCATTGGGCAGGGTAACAATAAAATCTGGGCGTGTAGCCTGTGCTGTAACTTGCTCTTGATAATTAGTCCCTTCCTTCCAGCCAATAATTTCAAATATTCTACGCAATTGCATCTCGCCCCATTGCCCCCGTTGTGTAGGACTCTGCAAGACTTTAACCAACTCTTGCGTTTTCTGCGCCAGGTCATTACTCTGTAGGCGCATATCATCAATGGCACGATTTAGCCCTGATAGTTTTTCGGTGGAAGACTTGAAAAACTGTTCGACCCGTTGTCTGTACTCATCAATAACCTGCTCAAATGGTTTGACAATGCTATCGAGTTTATTAGAATGTGTTTGTAAATTTTTCTCAATCTGCTCCTTTGCTATTCTCATTAGCTGATCATTAGTCTTTTGGAAAGCGTCGAGCACCTCAGACTTTATGGACGTTTTAATTAACTTATCAAAATCTTGATACTTATTTTTCAATGCTTCATAATTGGCTTGGGCTCGCATTCTCATTTCTATTTCGTCCTGTAATCTATTGTTTAACAAACTATTTCTTCTACGCTCTAAAAAGTAAAACAATAGACCTATAACCAGGCCAAGACCTATTCCATAAATAAAATTAGCGGGCATAAGCAGAATGTTTTTAAATTTACAGCAAAATACAAAACTTTAGGGAAAATGATAAAAAAGACCTTTTATCTAGTCATCACATTTGTCTTGTCAGCAAACATAATCTGGGCTCAGGACGCTAAAAAAGACACAACCAAGGCATGGGACCTGGGGAGCGTGTCGAGCTTTACGATTAATCAGACCTTATTAAAATACTGGGTAGCTGGCGGTCAAAACTCTCTGGCAATCAATGCCTTTAGCCTCGCTCATGCCAACTACAGCAAAAATAATCTGAGCTGGCAGAACACACTCAATCTTGCTTATGGCCTGCTCAAACAGCAAGACCTACCACTTAGGAAAAACGATGACAAAATCGAATTAAATTCCCAGCTGGGGTACAAGGCTTTTCATAAATTCTATTACACCTTGCTCTTCAACTTCAGGACACAGTTTTCGCCAGGCTATAAATACACCAAGACCGACTCGACTAAAATCTCAAATTTTCTAGCACCAGGATATTTGGTCTTTTCGGCTGGTATGGATTATAAGCCTTCCAGCCATTTCGACCTCTATGCCTCTTTTATATCTGGACGAATAACTATTGTAACTGACCCTGATTTGTCTGCCATTGGGGCTTATGGGGTTGACAGCGGCAAGACTGTACGATATGAGCTGGGCGCATATTTGAAGTTTCATTTCAACAAGGAAATCATAAAAAATGTTACACTTATCAGTAATGTTAACCTCTTCTCCAACTATCTACACAATCCACAGAATATTGATGTCAATGCAGACGTTTTCGTAGCTTACAAAGCCACCAAATACCTGACTTTCAATATAAAAACAAACTTTATATATGACGATGACGTAAAAATTTTGATAAACCAGGAAACAGGACAAAGAGGTCCAAGACTACAAAGCATGGAAATTTTCGGTTTAGGATTAACTTTTAAGTTCCCAAACAAGTAATTTAACAGATTTTTAGACCTCAAAAACGTTAAATTAACAGATATTAAACATTGAGTTAAATCTCAATAACTGGTTTGACAAATCCAAAACTTCGTCATTTATTTGCACCAGCCAAGAGCGGTAAGACATTAAGTCTTATCGCTCTTGGCTTCTAAACACTAAATTATGGTATATGAAAAAATTTTTATGGATTTTTACTTCTGTATTAATGTTGAGCCTCTTTGGGCTGGCAATTTACGGGAAAACACAGGACATGAAAAGCCAAGAACAGGGCTATAAACAAAGCTTTGAAATATTAAATTATTTTGCCAGCCAGCAAGAACAGAAAATCCAACAAATTAGTAAACACATCAAAAGACAATACAGGCCTATCCTGGAAGACGGAGATATGGAAACCAGTTTTGGTATCGGAGGATTTGAATTCAACCCTTCTTCTGGTCTCTCTGGTAATTACAATTTTGTTAACACCACTTACAAAAGACTCAAAATTGACCAGGCTTATGCAAGAGTAACACAGAACCAGCTAAAACAAATTTCTGCTAAGGCCAATAGATTTAGAGACAGCATTATTCACACACCAACAATAAGACCTGTAGCCGTTGACAGTATTTATGCTATCAGCTCTTTTGGCCTGAGAATGCATCCCATCTTGCACAAAATAATGTTGCATGACGGAATCGACTATGCTGCCTTGGTAGGAACACCAGTTCATGCTACAGCAGCAGGCAGAGTAATAGCAGCCAGATATGACAAAATTGCTGGACTTTATGTCAAGATAGACCATGGCTACCACTACGCAACTGTTTATGCGCATCTGTCCAAAGCTTATGTTCGTCCAGGACAAGAAGTCAAAAAGGGTCAGATTATTGGACTCGTAGGAAATACAGGCCGTTCTGTGGGACCGCACCTTCATTACGAAGTTAAGGTCAATGGCGTGCCTGTCAATCCGGTTCGTTTCATTGCTCATAAAATCGAAGCCGAAAGAGAATGTCTTGCTAGCAGCAAAAAATCTAAATCAATTGTTATAGCAAGATAATAGGGAAAAAGTCCAAAAGCTGAAAAAACACAAAAAAGAGGCTGTCCTTTTGGGGCAGCCTCTTTTTTACAAAAGCAAAAAACGAAGTCCCGCAGGGACGAACTATCATTAACCCCGTATGCCAATTTTGCAAAAGCAAAAAACGAAGAAGTCGATGTGTGTTAGCCACTTAGTTTGTAGGACGCTGATAAAGCAACCTGACAGGTCATGCCATGACACCGACTCGGCGCAAGGCGGTGATATGTGTAGAAATTCGTTGTAGATTAGTTGTTGCTGTGTGTTAGCCACTTAGTTTGTAAGACGCTGATAAAGCAACCTGACAGACCTTTTCCTTATGGTCTGTCAGGTTTGGTGCGCCTGTCGGCGTTTAGTTGCCCCGCACTACCGTGCAGGGTTAACCATAGGTTTATGCTGCTTATTTATCAGCCTTTTGTGCCTTGAGCTTAGCACGATTTGCCATCCAGTACATCGAAGGCACAACCACAAGTGTCATGAATGTTGCGAACGTAAGTCCCCAAATAATTGCCCAGGCCAGCGGTGCCCAGAACTGCATTGACTCGCCACCAAAATATATGTCAGGTCTTAGATTACGGAACAGCCCACCAAAATCAATGTTCAGTCCCACAGCCATTGGCAAGACACCCAGAATAGTCGTTGTAGCTGTCAACAAGACAGGACGAAGACGTGTTTTACCTGCTTCTATTATAGCCTGGCGTATGTCTTCCTTGGGCAGTGGTGCGTCTTCTTCGAGTCCGAGCTCAGCACGGCGCCGTCTCTTGAGCAAATCAATATAATCTATCAAAACAATGCCGTTGTTGACGACCACACCAGCCAAGGCAATGATACCAATGCCTGACATCAACACGCTCATATCCATACCCAGCAGTGCATATCCCAGAAAAACGCCAATTGTACTGAAAAGCACGCCAAAAAGTATTATCAATGGTTTGACGAGCGAATTAAACTGGTAAACCATTATTGTCAATATCAGGATAATTGCCACGAGCAAGGCTATCATCATAAAATGCATGGATTCCTTCATATCTTTCTGCTCACCAGTAAATTGTATGCTATAACCATCTGGCAGCTGAAGGCTTGCTATGGCAGCTTTGATTTGCTTGTTTATCTGATTGGCATTGTAGCCAGTGAGCACGTCTGATTGTATTGTCAGGGCGCGCTTGGTGTCGTCATGGCGTATTGCATCCACGGTTGACGAAAGATGAATACTTGCCACTGTAGATATTGGTATTGCCGTTACCTGACCCAGTGGTGTGCGCACTGGTATTTTCATGTTCAGAAGATTGTCGATATTATGTCTGTATTTATCTGCCAGTCGTACGTTTATCGGATATTCATCTTTACCTTCCTTGTATTTGGATGCTTCTGTGCCAAACAAGGCAGTACGTATGGTCTGTGTGATCATTGCTGTAGAAAGTCCATATTGTGCTGCTTTTTTGCGGTCAACGTTAATTATTAGTTCATTTATACCAGAATGCATGTCAAATTCGAGTTTGTCATATCCACGAATGTTATTTGACACTATACGGTTGACAATAGAATCGCCATATTGGAAAAGTGTCTGTATGTCAGGACCGGTAATCTCGATGCTAATAGGCTTACCGCTGGTAGCACCGTGTTTTTCGGCATCTATGAAAACGTCCACGCCCGGATAATGTCCTATTAATGAATCGGCTAACATCTTCTTAATCATTGTTGTACTAATGCCATGACGCTTGTCATAATCGACAAATTCAATGGTCATTCTACCGCGGTTGAGAGTCTTGCCTATTGCTATTTCCCTGTCTCTGGCAACGCCTTTACCCACAGTAACCATGACAGAATTGACAATGTCTCTATATGGTGCCATTAGCCTATTTACATCTTTTTCTACAAGGTGCATGACAGAGTCTGTCTTGTCCAGGTCAGCCCCAGGTGCCAGATAAGCGTAAACATTAATATATCGTGGATCTGGGTTTGGGAACATTGTAATCTTGGGATTGGTCGAAAAGTACAATGCAAAGCTTATCACAAGGAACAGCGACGTACCGATGAAGATTAACACAGGATTTTTACCACGAAGAGAAAATTTGATAAAATCATGATAAACTCTCTCGAGCCAAGGCAAAAATCTGTCTTGTGTCCACTTTGCCCATGGATAAAGCACAAATATATAAAGCACTATAAGCAAGGCTGTTAGAATCATTATATTTGCCAATACATGGGCTTTTACAAGGTACAAAAATCCGCCTGTCAAAAGGAAAATGCCCGACACTATAAGATTTCGCTTTATGTCTGGTCCATGCTGCTGAGAAGTGGGCTTTACCATGAATTTGGCTATTGGCGGCAACAGCACCAGAGCCGTGAAGAGCGAAGCAGAAAGCACGATAATCAAAGTAATTGGCAACTGCTTCATGAATTCGCCAACAAGAGAATTCCAGAATGCAAAGGGCAGAAATGCTGAAAGCGTTGTGAGAGTGGAAGTTATAATCGGGACTGCAATTTCACTCGTAGCATCTACCACTGCGATTTTGTTAGGCACACCACGATCCACAAATCGGTAAATATTTTCCGTAACTACAATGCCATTGTCCACAAGCATACCGAGTGCAAGGATCAAAGAAAACAAAACAATATTATTCAGTGTATAACCAATCAGTGCAATGAAGACAAATGAGATTACCAGGGACATTGGTATAGCAAAACCAACGATTACAGAGTTACGCAGCCCAAGGAACAACAACAATATCAAAACAACGAAGATGACGCCTTCGAGCAGGTTATTGCCCAGGCTATTTATTTGTCGTTTAATGGCTTTGCTCATGTCGTTTGTTAGCACAATTTTCAGGTCAGCTGGTATTTGCCCATCTTTTCGCTCCTGCTTAAGAATTTTCTTGACAGCCTCGGTTGCGCGTACCTGATTGCCTTTGTCCTTCTTTATAACCTGCAATGATAACACAGGATTGCCAAACAGACGTGCTTTGCTCTCAGGGTCTTTGTAAGTCTCTTTGACATCAGCTACATCTTTGAGAAAAACCACACGTCCACCCACAGAGCGAACAGCAATATTGCGAATCTGGTCAATGTCCTTGAATTGTCCTACAATACGCACTTCTTTCATGTAACCATTGGACTTTAGCAGCCCAGCCGATGCAGTAATATTCTCAGCTTTGATAGCATTAATAATCTCGTTAAAGCTCAGGTTCAGTTGCTTAAGTTTATTCAAATCGACATTGACCTGCACTTCCTTGTCTGGCAAGCCTTTTATCTCGACTTTGGAAATATCCGGGATTTTCTCTATCTCATCCTTCAGATATTCTGCATAATGCTTAAGCTCCTCGAGAGTATAATTTTTGCCCGAAATATTGACAAAGACTATTGGAAATTGCGAGAAATTGAACTTAGTAACTTGTGGGTCGCTGGGCAAATCATTGGGCAAATTTGCCTTTGCCCTCTCGACAGCGTCTTTGACATCCTCGAGACGTGAGTCAAGGTCCTCGTTAGCAGGAAATTCCACGAGAACTATGGACATATCCTGTGCGGAAATAGATTTGATGTCCTTGATATTAGACACGCCTTTGAGCTCTTTCTCGAGTGGGTCTGTAACAAGGTTCTCAATATCTTTGGCAGAATTACCAGGATAAATTGTCTGCACAAAGATTGTCGGATAATTGACCTCTGGGAAAAGCTCCCTTGGTACGGCAATATAAGAGTAAACACCGAATATTAGCAAGGCTATGATGAGAATATAAACCGTGTTCTTGTTCTTAACAGCCCATTGAGTAAGACCAAAACGACGCTTTACCTTTTCCTGTTCCATTGTTGTAATCTTTTGATTATTAGTTAGCTATTTTGATAATTGAGCCCTGATGTACAAGATGAAATCCTTCGGTGATGACCTTGTCACCAGGTTTGAGACCGGATAGTATCATAGCATTTGATGCAGTAATCTTTCCTATTGTTACATATCTTTTGGCTGCTATATATTTATTGCCCTGTTGCTGAGCAACGTAGAGAAACCAGCCATTAGAATCATCTTTCAAAACCTGTGTCGGCACAATGATAGCATCTTTGGTCTTGAACGTAACAAAACGCATTGTTGCGGTCATGTTAGGCTTAATCTTCATTCCCTGGTTAGCGAACAAAGCCTCGACATCGAATGTGCCAGTGGTCGGATCAATCACATTGCCTGTACGTGAGATTCTGGTTTTTATTTCCATATTTCCATAGATTGGAAACTTGATAACAACCGGATCCCCCTTGTGTACATAAGGCAGATAATTCTCCGAGACATGGGCAATAGCCTTCATCTGAGTCATATTCACGATATACATGGCGCGAACTTGTGGACCTGCGAGCTCTCCGACTCTGACATTTATCTGATCCACAATACCATTGAATGGTGCATAGACTTTTGTGTATTTGAGCTGAGTATTGAGCACATCAAGTTTTTTCTCCAGAGCGTCGCGCTGGTTTTTTGCCTGTAAATATTGTACTTGCGAGACAACGCCCTGAGCATAGAGTGCCTTTTGTTTCTTGTACAACGAATCGGCAAGGTTAAGCTGAACCTGAAGCTGTGCAATGTTGCGACGTATAAGCGCATCGTCAAGCTCCATTAACAGCTGACCCTTGTTGACATAGTCGCCTTCGTGTACGTAGATAGCTTTTATTGTTCCGCTTGCCTGTGGATTGATAAAGGCATATTCTATGGGCTGGATTGTCGCAGTAACCTCCAGAAGATCATTGAACACCTGCGGGCGGACTGTTTCCACTTTCACAGGTATTGCAGTAATTTCCTCGGCTGGAAGCTGCTGCTCTAATTTCGAGATCTTCTCCTGATAATGCTCGATCATGGTCTTGTAGTGCGAGATTCTTTTTTTGATAATCTGCGGATCATTTGTCTTGTGACAGCTGACGAGTATCAGGCTCAGAGCCATTATTACTGTTAGGATTTTTTTCATTGTCCCAGTGTTTTTATGATTTATTGAATGAATTTGTCAAGGTCAGTTTTTGCTTTAATCAAGTCCATCAGGGCATTATAATAATTGCCCTGTGCTTGCAGATATTGATTTTGTGCCTGCGTTAGTTCCAGGCTGCTGGCTGCACCATTGAGATACTTTATTCGAGTGTTGTCATAGATTTTCTTAGTTAGCTCGATATTCTTTTTCTCATTGAGCATGCGGTCAAAGGCGTTAAAGAAGTTGTAATAAGCCTGGCGATACTGTATCTTAAGCTGGTTTTCCATCATTTGCCTGGTATTGTCAGCCTTGAGATAGTCGATTTTTTTCTGCATTATAGAAGCTGTCTTAGCACCACTACCCCATAAAGGCACTTGCACTTTGACCCCAAACATAACTGTCTTGAACCATTTTTGGTCTGGGCTAAGCAGATCAAATTCATCACTATAGGCATTCTTGGCATAAGTGAAAAAGCCTGACACCTGCGGCAATAGCTTGCTTTCTTCGCGTCGAAGATTCAGACGTGCCAGATGTTCCTGTGTCAGGATTAGCTTATAATCAACATTCTGATTAACAGAATACGATGTGTCCAGATAATCACCCAGCTTTATTTTGCTCAGAATATCATCGAGTTGTGTTGTCAGGACCAAAGAGTCTTCCATATTTAGCCCAAGCTGAAACTTGAGTAAACGCTCGGCAATCTGGGTCTGACGTTGTATTGTTTTGATTTGATTCTCAAGCTGATATACCATATAATTCATCTGGTCCAATTGAATATTCTCGCCCATGCCTTGAGAGACGAGATGCTGTGTCTTGTCCCTTAACTTAATAGCGTTTTGATAGCTTTCTTTTATTATTCTCTGACTCTGCTGGGCAATAAGCACTAATACATAGCTTTGCTCTATTGATGCTTTGATATCGCGTTGAGTTTTTTCGAGATTATGCTCAGAGAGTTCCTTGAATATCCGGGAAGCCTGCAAGCCTACAATATATTCACCGCTGAAAATCAGCTGACTGACTGTTACACCCCATTGTGCATTGTACTCTGAACCAAAATGTACGGGTATTTTTTCGTTCGGATTGGGCAAAGGTCCCTGCGGTTGTAGCCCAAATATCTGTGTATTAACCTTTACAATCACTGGCGTAAGGAAGTTGGGCATCAGCTGCGTCGGCAGGTCTGGGTATTGTGTATATTGTATGCTTCCATTGACCTGTGGCAGTCCCATGGCTGTAGTTTGCCATATTTGCCATTTTGCCTTCTGAACATCAAGACGACTATTGAGTATCTGTGTGTTGTGATCCAGAGCATAATTTATTGCCTGGTCCAGCGAAAACCTGTAAACTGTGTCAGCGGCACTGGAAATAACCTGTGCCCTGGTCTGCACAATCATCATTAATATTATTATCACAAAAGCTATTTTTTTCATAGCGTTTCAAAGTTTATGGTTTGTAAAAATTCCAAGCCCTTGGTCGAACAAATACCATGAAGATGATACTTGAGTAATTCTTTGAGAATAAATTCATTAGAATAATCTGACAGGAAAGACATCTGCTGGCGGGTACGGTAAAATTGTGACCGAGCTAACTGCAAGCCTGCAATAACATCTGGATTTAGATCATGCCGAAAATAACCTTGTTCTATGCCATTTCTGAGATTATCCACAATTGCCCGACGCATATTATCCATGACCTTGGACTGTATCTGAGCAATAATATCCGGATAAAGACGCTGAAGATCACGCTCTAACTGCGGTGGATATGTGCGTTGTATCTGCATTATAAGCTTGTGAATCTCAATTGTCCGCTCGATGGGATTGAGCTCTTTACTCTCAATAATGCCTTGAATGATTGTCCTTGTGCGGTCTATCTCGTAGTTAATTACCTCAGCCACCAAGCTCTTTTTGTCCTTGAAAACCTGATAAATCGTTTTCTTGGACATGCCTGTCTCTACGGCTATCTCGTCCATGGTAACACTCTTTAACCCATACTGACCAAATAATTGACGGGCTACAAGCAAAATTTTTTCTTTCCTCTCTTCCATAACAAACAGATTTTGTTCACGACAAAAATAGAAAAACTTTTAAACCAAGGAAACTTTTTTATTTTTTTTAGTTTCCTGAGCATTTTGTTTTTATACTCAAATTTGCTTAACTTTATACAAACCAGATTTTTAGTTCAATGATAAAAGAAGGTCTTAGTAGTCGGTGGTACGGGTATGCTCGGTATGCCTGTGGTCTTCAAGCTGGCACTGAATGGATATAAGGTGAAAATCTTTACAAGGTCTATGGACAAAGCAAAACTAATTTTCGGGGATGTTGTCGAAATTTTTGTCGGTAACATAGGCAGTGCATCTGAGCTTGTGCAAGCTATGGAAGATTGCGATGCAGTTCATATCAATCTTAGCGGCCGGGCAGAGCTAACTGGCGGGCTGAACACAGCCATAGCAGCTAAAAACTCTAATATCCAGCTCATTTCATATATTTCTGGCGACACTGTCAAAGAAGAAAACGCTTGGTTTCCCATGATAAGGAACAAGCTCGCTGTGGAAAAGGCTATTGAAAACACTGGAAAGAATTTCATTATTTTCCGCCCCACTTGGTTTATGGAATCTCTGCCTTTGTATATAAAAAACAATAAAGCTTACCATCTGGGTACACAGGATTTGTCGTTCCACTTTGTAGCAGCCGAACAATATGCTATGACAGTTGTAAAGGCATACAGAGAGCCGCGCGCATTTAACAAAAAACTCTATATCCACGGACCTGAGAAAATAACTTTTTACCAAGCACTTAAAAGTTATTGCCAAGTCTTTCATCCCCAGGCAAAAATAAGCCGTTTACCTCTGGCTCTTGCCCAATTTATTGCCTTTGTCTCATACTCACATGAACTGAGCGACGGCGTCAAATTAATGAAGTATTTCTACAGAGTAGGTGAAATAGGCGATCCGCACGAGACTGACGAAATATTTGACCTGCCAAAGCTAACGCTGGGGCAATGGCTGGAAAAACGGAAAAAACTCTCGGACCCACGTTTTTTTGAACAAATTAAGTAACTTCGCTTCAAAAATAATTTACTTTTATGGGACGAATAATGGCTATAGACTATGGCCTGCGTCGTGTAGGTCTGGCAGTAACCGACCCTTTGCAAATCATAGCTTCACCTCTGGAAACAATTGATAACAAGAAAATTATAGAATATCTAACAGATTATCTATCCCGTGAGCAGGTGGATAAAATAATTATTGGTATGCCGTTTCGCTCAGATGGTTCACTGCCTCAGTGGGCAACGGCAATACAAGAATTTGCAAAAAATCTAAAAAAATTATTTCCCGACATAGCAATAGAATTTTATGATGAGCGATACACATCAAAAATGGCACAGCAGGCATTAGTACAAGGCGGATTTCGCAAAAAAGATAGACAAAAAAAAGGAAACCTTGATAAGATAAGCGCAGCAATTATGCTACAGGAATATCTGGGTATAGACTAAAAATCACTGTTTTATGAAAAAAATATTATTTATTGTCTTACTATCTCTTCTTCTGGTCGCTTGCAAAAAACAAATCAAAATTGGCTCACCTCTGCTATATCCAAACCTAATAAACTACCGTGCAATACCCACGAGCAGTACAGATCTGTCGAAAAATGCTTTCATGGACAAAGGCAGCTGGCTGGGCTTGAGCTTCTTTCCTGACCAGCGCATCGGTATAGCCGGGCTATTTGGGACAAATATTGGTCAGTGGATATCACCTCAGCTATGCCAAATCTCTATAGAAGGACAATCATTTTTGCCCATTGAACAGCGATTCTATCCTGGATTTTTTGTTCAGCGCCTGGCAAATGATTCCTTGCTTGTTCTGTCCAAGATTTATTTCTATACCGCCAATATGGCTGTCATTGATATTTCCCTGACTAACAAATTGTCTTGTGCGCAAAATATCAAATTATTTTTCTCTGGTAAGCTTTTCCCTGGTTTTCACTGGGACTTTAAAGACTCTATCTTGACAGTCCATTTCACTCGTCTAAAGCATAATTTTACCATAGCTCTCAGTCCTGGGATAAACATTGCCCATGCCAAATGCTCGGCACAGGAATATGAGATAATGTCAAAAAAATATGAACTCGGACCTCATCATACCAATTCTTTCCGCGTGCTTGTTTATTTTGGACAAAAGAACATTAATCTACGGCAGCTGAGACAGTTTGCTGCCACGGACAAAAACCTTTTTGCTTCCACACTTGCTCAGTGGAATTACTTTCTGCGTTCCAAGGCTGTGGACGTCAGGACAGAATACCGGTCTGTAGCAGTAAAATCTATTCTCACACTTGTTAATAATTGGAAAAAGGCTTATGGTCCTTTTGCTTTTAATATTATAATCCCTTCATACTCAGCTGGTTATTTTACAGGCATCTGGGCATGGGATTCGTGGAAGCATGCGGCTGCCACTGCTCTATTCGACCCAGCGCTGGCAGAGCAGCAGATTCTCTCAATGCTGCGTTTTCAGGATACTGCTGGAATGATCTACGACTGCGTGTGCTTAGACGAGACACACAAATACGACAGTATCACTATAAATCAACTGGATACAAAACCGCCACTCGCTGCTTGGGCTGCATGGCATGTATTTTTGCAAAATCATGATACTGCGTTTCTCAGACGCATTTACCCGGCTGTAAAAAAATTTCATTACTGGTGGTACCGATACCGTGATTACAATCACAACGGACTGTGTGAATATGGCTCGGAACAAAACAAGGTTTATGCTGCACGCTGGGAAAGCGGCATGGATGACGCTGTACGCTTCGACTCTGCCACGCTGGTACAGGGCGATGCTGGATGGTACAGCCTATCACAAGAATCACCAGACCTGAATGCATTTCTCTATGCTGATAAGCTCTATCTTGCCCGTATTGCTAATGTCTTGGGCTATAGCCAGGATGCCAAGCGT
>JALWCU010000149.1 GCA_027015275.1 Bacteroidales bacterium
CTCTTAGCCACCTTATAGCCTTGAGGATTTAATACATATATTGCCAAATTATTTTCTGTAACCATGGGAAAAATCTGGATCATATAATTTTGAAAAGAATATTTGTTCAGACCTTGGAACTATAAGAAAAACAACCTGACGATTTATGGATAGGTGAGAAACTGTTCTTTCAAGGTCCTTTAGATTGGTATAAACTATGTTTTCATCTTCCCACCCAACCCTATATCCAATAACAACTGGGGTTTGTTCATCATATCCAGCGTCCAAGCACTTAGCTGCTATTTCACCCCCTTTTAATGCAGAAAGATAAATGGCCATGGAACAATTGTGCTTTGCCATTGATTCAAATGACTCTCCTTCTGGGACCTTTGTCCTGCCCTCTACCCTGGTGATAATCAGAGATTGGCTTATCTCTGGCATGGTAAAAGACACCTTGGCCTTACATGCAGTGGCAAACGCAGCACTAATCCCTGGAATGATCTCATATTCTATATTATCCCTCTCTAAAAGATAGGACTGTTCATGAATTGCCCCATACAAGGAGGGATCCCCAGTGTGTACCCTGGCCACTAATTTCCCTTGTTTTACTCCATTTACCATCAATGAATGTATCTCATTTAGGTTTAGTTTTGCAGAATTAATTATTTCACTCCCATCTTTAGCATAGGTCTTTACAAGGGATTCTGGAACAAGTGACCCAGCATATATTATTAGGTCTGCTTTTTTTAGGATATTAACTGCCTTAATGGTTATTAATTCAGGGTCTCCTGGACCTGCACCAATAAAATACACCTTGGCTTCCATTTAAATCTCCTTGATTAAGGTAATTATCATAACTGGATTTATTGGAACCATCCTAATACTCCTGCCTAAAACCTCACCCTTATCCACATGTACTTGCATAATCTCATAGTATATTGATTTTGTTTTACAAAACTCAATACACTTTGCATAAGTGTCTACTAAAACAGTATTTACAACTAGCCTTCCATTGGGTCTTAGCTTGTCATAGGCCATCTCAAGCAATTTATTTTCCTTTGATATACCCCCTCCTATAAAGATCCTGTCTGGTCTAGGAAGGTCTAAGATCGCATCTTTTGCATCTTTGTTTATAATTTCAATTGAATACAAACCAAATCTATCCCTATTTCTTTTTATTATCTCTGCTCTATTACTATCTATTTCCACAGCAAAGACCTTACCTTTTTTGGCCATCACAAGGGATTCAATGGACATAGAGCCTGAGCCTGCACCTATATCTAATATACAACTGTGTTCTGT
>JALWCU010000150.1 GCA_027015275.1 Bacteroidales bacterium
CAGGTAACAGTTATATGAATATGAATGATGAAAATGATTATGTTTTGGTTGAAGGAAATTTTTATATGCAAAGCAATCAAAATCAAAATACTCATTTAACCGCTGGGATTTTGGAAGTTAAAGGTGATTTTTATCAAAAAAATGGTAACAGTGATAATTTTCGTACATCAGGAAGCCACAAAGTTATATTATCAGGCAATGATCCTCAATTTGTAAGTTTTGACTCTCCGTCAAAAGGTGATTCTCATTTCAACACTCTTGAAATCAATAATCCTTACTCAATAAATTTTATTACGCCAATATCTGTTTTAAACAATATAATTAACGTTTCCAATACTGAATTTAACGAATTAACACTAAAAGACAGTAAATGGACACTTGATCATGACACAACAATTAACGGCGACTTAACTATTGACAGTTCCAACTTATACAACACCCTGCTTGATTTAAACGGTTATACTCTAACTGTTAAAGGAAATTTAAACTTACAAGGTGATTATGCCTCATATTCAACAATAAAATTATCCGGTGGTGAATTGATAATTGACAATTCAACCGGTGGCGGTAATTTAAATCAGTCAGGTGGTACTATGGATATTGACAATGGAGTGTTAACTGTTTATGGTAATGATAACATTACCGGAAACAGTTATTTGGAAATGGATAATATAAGTGATAATGTTACTGTTTACGGTGATTTTATTATGGTGAGTAATTATTCTCATTCAGGAAAACTCTCCGAAGGAACTTTGGAAGTTAAAGGTAATTTTTATCAAAAAAAAGGTAAGAGTGGCAATTTTAATACTTCTGAGAATCATAAAGTTATTCTCTCTGGTGATTCTCTTCAGGAAGTTTCTTTTGATTCTCCGGCTACAAACGATTCACACTTTAATATTCTTGAAATACAAAATTCTTCTGTGAAATTTCTTTCTTCCATTTCCGTTAAAAACAGCATAACCACCTCCCCAGCAACAACTACATCCATTAATGACAATCTTACTTTAAAAGATACTACATGGACTCTTGATAATGATGCCACTATTAACGGTGATTTAACTTTTAATGGTAATACTCTTGATTTAAACGGTTACACTCTGACAATTAAAGGAAATTTATATCAGACAAGCGGTACAATTGATATTAACAACGGAACTTTAATTGTTAAAGGTAATGACAATATAACAGGGAACAGTTATTTGATAATGGATGATGTTAATGATAATGTTACTGTTTACGGTGACTTCATCATGAATAGTGATCATGATCATACGGGGAAAC
>JALWCU010000151.1 GCA_027015275.1 Bacteroidales bacterium
AAGTAGTATTATGGAAACTAGAGACGATGATACAGGTCGGCATGTTATGCGCGTAGCAGCCTATGCAAAGCTTTTAGCCTTGCTGTATGGACTTCCTGAAGAGGATATAAAGTTAATATATGAAGCAACGCCTTTTCATGATGCAGGAAAGGTGGCCATACCAGACAGCATATTGAATAAGCCCGGAAAATTAACCCCTCAAGAATGGGATATTATGACAACGCATACAACAAAAGGGCATATGATATTTAAAGATGCGACGCGTCCTCTTTTAAAAACTAGTGCTATCATTGCTAAGGAGCATCATGAGCGGTGGGACGGCAGTGGATATCCTGAAGGTCTTAAAGGGGAAGAGATCCATATTATGGGAAGGATAGTCGCACTTTCTGATGTTTTAGATGCCTTAACAAATGAAAGGGTATATAAGCGAGCTTGGTCAATTGATGAAGCAGCAGAGTACATTGCATCAGAAAAAGGAAAAATGTTTGATCCAAAATTAGTAGAACTCTTTTTAGAATACACTGAGCAATTTCGACAAATATATACAGAGTTGAAAGATTAAATCTGTTTTTTAATATTTTTTTAAGACGACCTTATGTAATGTAATTTATGGTTATATTTAAAAATTCATACGCTGGGGTATTCTTATTTTTACTGTTCACCCATATAGTCTATGGCAGTGAAGAGAGTTTTCATAGACTTATCAGTATGGATTTAGAATCTCTTTCACAAATAAAAGTTGCTGATAGTTCCTTAACCTTTATAGATATAGATAAAAAATATGCACCCTCACTTGTCACAACAATCACCCAAGAAGATATCAAAAAATCGGGGGCTCGTTCCCTAGATGAGCTTTTGGAGATTTATGTTCCTGATTTGGCATATATGTACAAAGTTGATGGCAATCAACTGGGTATAGGCGGCATTATTAGTGATAGAAACAATAAATTACTGCTCACACTCAACGGGAAAATCCTAAACATTAGAGGAACAGATGGAGGTGCAGCCACAGAGAGATGGCTCTCGATGCTTGGTGATATCGAAGAGATTCAAGTCATTAGTGGACCCGGTTCTGTGATATATGGTCCAGGCGCAATCGCAGGTGTAATTAATATCAAAACATTTAATGCCGACTCATTTAATGGTACTGAGGCAACTCTAAAATTTGGTTATGGGGAAAATTTTGGTGCTCTTGAGATGAAATATGGGGATGAGTTTTCCAATGGTTTAGGGCTCTTTATATATGCTGGAATCGATCAATATGATGGAATTAATAAAAGG
>JALWCU010000152.1 GCA_027015275.1 Bacteroidales bacterium
TATGTACAGAGTATTGATAAACTTGGATTTTTGGGCGATAGTAGTCTGATTATTAGTCTCTATACAGACAAAAGATATTCGCTAATATACATATATAACTTACGAGGGGATAGACTTTTACGCAAACACTTAGGGTATTTTGAAAAAGTCAGAATCACAGACGCAAAGTTGATTAATGAACAAGATGTACTATTAGCTGGCATATCCAGGGGCTTTTTTATGAACGACACTGTTAAGGCACAGAATATCTATTTATTAAAAATGTCATTCCCAAAGGGAAAAATAAAGCCTATACCGTTCCCATCACAATACTTTGTGTCAGTAAATAAGTAGCTTAAGTTTTAATTTTTCATTTCAAAACAGTATTTTTGTAAAACAAACTTTGCAAAAAATGTAATACTATGTCCCGTATTTTAGTAGTCGATGATGAACAGGCTATCCGCAAGGCATTGAAGGAAATCTTGGAATACGAAAAACACGAAGTTGATCTGGCAAAAGATGGCTTTGAAGCAATTGACAAAGTGAAAAACCAGCAGTTTGACTTGATGCTTTTGGATATAAAAATGCCAAAAATTGATGGCATAGAAGTCCTGGAGAAAATACAAAAAATAAACCCAGAGCTGCCAGTTATAATTATTACGGGACACGGAACCGTGGATACAGCCGTGGAAGCTCTCAAGAAGGGAGCTTATGATTTTCTGGAAAAACCATTAGACCTGAACCGTCTCTTAGTAGCAGTGCGTAATGCGTTGGAGAAGAAAGATTTGGTTAAAGAAACCAAGCGCCTACGCCGAAAAATACATAAAAGCTATGAACTAATAGGCGAATCTGCTGCAATAGAAAAAGTAAAGTCAATAATAGACAGAGTGGCTACTACAGATGCCAGAGTGCTTATCATAGGCGAGAATGGAACAGGCAAGGAAATAGTGGCACGTATGCTACACGAGAAAAGTCTCAGAGCAGAGGGGCCTTTCATAGAAGTAAACTGTGCAGCCATACCTTCGGAACTCATTGAGAGTGAGCTATTTGGTCATGAAAAAGGCGCATTTACATCAGCTTACAAGAGCCGCAAAGGAAAATTTGAACTTGCCAATGGCGGCACAATTTTTCTGGATGAAATAGGCGATATGAGCCTTGCAGCACAGGCAAAGGTGCTCAGAGTATTGGAAGAACAAAAGCTCTCGCCTGTTGGTAGCAACAAAGAAATAAAGATTGACGTTCGTGTCATAGCAGCTACTAACAAAAATCTCAAGGAGGAGATAAAAAAAGGGAATTTTCGTGAAGACCTCTATCATCGTCTCAGTGTCATAATAATTGAGATGCCTACATTAAATGACAGATTAGAAGATATTCCATTGTTGGTCGAATATTTCATAGGCCAGGCAGCAGAAGAATACCATACGCCTGTTAAATCCGTTACAGACGGTGGCATCAAAGAATTGCAGAAAATAAAATGGACTGGAAACATTCGCGAGCTAAAGAACGTTGTAGAGAGACTTATGATCCTCGGCGGTAATCCTATCACAGCCGAGGATGTGATACAATACGCACGGCCTTTGAGTCAAATAAATTTCGAATCACAAAAATAACATGGATGCAGACAAATTAAAATTTGATTCTCTTCAGATGCATAGCGGAGAACTGGACGACCAATTTGGAATTACCTATACCCTCGTGCGCTTGTCCGTTGGCATAGAAGATGTTGATGATTTGATAGCCAACCTGGATCAAGCTTTATCCAAATGCTAATTTCTTGATATTTGGATAAGTAAATAGAAATTTCTCACCATAACTTTTATTTGGATATAATGAGTTTCAAGCCTGAGATTAGCATTATTATACCGAAAAGTTTTTTCAACGTCTTGCCTGAGATGTAATAATTAGCCACATAAGAACCAAGATAACTACCCAGTGAAAAAGTAGCCATTAAAATAAATGCATATTTCCAATTAATGTGCCCGGCTTTCCAATAATTATAAGCAGAAAAGGCAGCAAGTGGCGGTATCATCATACCCAGGTATGTTCCCTGAGCTTCGTGCTGTCCCATTCCCAGGATAAAAACAAGCATTGGCACCATAATTACACCGCCGCCCACACCCATTGACCCGCTAAGCACACCACCCAGAAATCCAATTGTGAGCAACCAAATGATAGTATTTATTGTCATTGTACTGCGAATATTAATTTTGCCAAAGTTATTACAAAAGCTAATTATAACTTTCTAAATTTTTTCTAAAAAAAAGTCCACTAATTTGGATAAAAAAATAGCTTATGTTATATTTGCAACGCAAAATTGAGAAGGTCCTGTAGCTTAATTGGATAGAGCACCTGACTACGGATCAGGAGGTTGGGGGTTCGAGTCCCTCCAGGATCGCCCAAGAGCTGAGACAGATTGTCTCGGCTCTTTTTTTATAACAATACTAATGAAAACACAAGATTGCTGATAGCTAAGGATTATAAAGCTCAGACAATATACCCTCCCGTATCTACCAGGGCAATACTCCAGAGAATCAAAATAACTGCTTGTATATCTTATCTGTCATAGCATCGATAAATTCCTGCGGCACAGACAGCTTAGTTTTTTCTAACAGCTTATGCCACTGCTCATCAATAATTCGAATCTCGTCCAGTTCCAGAGCTAAATCTCTGTTTTCTATGTTATTGAACTCGACATAGAAGTGGTAAAAATGCTTCATTAACAGATGATTTTATTGTTTCTATCAAAAAAAACGCAACCATCTTTATATTATTTCGTTTGGCCCGAAGAATTTTCCTTCTCTACCTTAACAGCAGTACCATAAACAATTATAGCTTCTGCTTCAGCGCCAGTCGTGCCATTTATCCGTAAGCCAACTATAGCATTACCTCCTCGTGATTTTGCTTGCTCAAGTATCTCGCCCAGAGCATTATAAACTGCCTTGCGTGGACGACTCATTCTGTATTCGCCCACGGCCATCACCAGCCCCAAGGTCTTGACAATTTTATAGCCAGGTATGGTCTCGGTCGTAGTTACCATGCTACAAGTCTTCTAATTTCACAGCTGTACCATAAGCCAAAATTTCGGCCATTCCTTGCATAACATTGGATGTTGTAAAACGTATATTTACAACTGCGTCAGCCCCAAGTACTTGCGCCTCTTGCACCATCTTTCTGAATGCATCATCTCTGGCCTCGGACATCAGCGTAGAATATTCACTCACTTCACCACCTACAATGCCTTTAAGACCGGCTATTATATCCTTTCCAATAAAACGTGCACGCACTGTATTCCCCTTAACCACGCCCAAAATTTTTACTATTTTCTTTCCTGGAATGGATTCTGTATTTGTAACAATCATAGACTTATTGATTTAAAAGCTTTTTAACAATCTCAGATATCTTGCGATTGTCTGCCCTACCGGCAAATTGCTTAGAGGCAATGCCCATGACTTTGCCCATATCCTTCATCGTCTGAGCACCAACTTGTTGTATGATTTTTTTCAGCTCTTCTGTCAGTTCCTCCTCGCTCAGCTGCTTGGGCAAGTATTCTTCTATATACTTTGCCTGCATAAGCTCTTCCTCAGCCAATTCCTCTCGACCCTTAGATTTGTAAAGCTCAGCAGATTCCTTGCGCTGTTTGACCATTTTTTGCAATGCCTTGAGCGCTGCGGCTTCATCAATATCACCCGAGCCACCTTCGGCTGTTTTCATCAACAAAAGTTCTGACTTAATAGCTCTCAGAGCTTCAAGACGATATTTGTCTTTTTGCTTCATGGCTTGCTTCAAGTCTTGTGTGATTTTCTCCCAAAGTCCCATTTGTACCAATTTTTTGATTTTTACGATTAATAAAGGTAAAAAATCCCAGACAAACAGACAAGAGTTAATTACAATATATCATCTTTTGCATCCTGTTATCCAGCTAATTGTCAATGTCTTACAAAAATGTAAATTAAACTTGAAAAAATAATATTTTTATTTTCAATAATTCGGAATTTTTGTTATAATTTTGTGGGTAAATGTGTAGAAATGTGGCTAGAAGTGGTA
>JALWCU010000153.1 GCA_027015275.1 Bacteroidales bacterium
ATATATATTTGAGGTTACAAATTAATATAAAAAAATAAATATTATGAACATAACAGAAAAAATTCAGAATCTGCGAAAGCAAAAAAAATGGTCAGTTGCCAAATTGGCCAGGGAAGCTGGAATCCCAACTGTTAGTCTCAGAGCAATGCTTGCTCGAGAGGATTACAATGCTTATAACGTAAAAAACTTAATTAAGATTGCCAAGGCATTAGGAGTCAGTGTTTCGTTCCTTACACAAGAAGATTCAGATGATTCAAAGCCCAAAATTACAGTTGAGCAGAAGAATATGCTCTTAGACGAATGTGTTGCTCTTATAAACAAATTTTTCAAGGTAGAAGGAGAGGAGAATGCTTAATATACGTAGCGTTATATTCTCATTATTATTTTTATTTGTTCATTTTCTACTATTAGGACAGAATGTTAATATAGATTCTCTGAACAGTCACAACGCTTATCGTGTTGGCGAAAAGCTTATTTATGAGGTAAAGTATAAACTTATCAAAGGCGGCGAGGCTTCGCTTTCGCTGGATTTGTTTCAGAATGGAAATGATTATGTGTATTACGCCAGAGCAGATGCACGTACTACTGGGGCCGCAAGGGTCTTTGCCAGAATACATGATACTTACGAGACTTATTTTGATATGTTTACAGGGTATCCCGTACGTGCCACAAGAACCATCCAAGAAAATCATTACTGGTATTATAATGATGTGATCTTTAATCAGGATAGTGGTTATGTATGGAGCCTGCGTAGCGGGCGAAAGAATGTTCATACACCTATCTTAGACTTTTTGTCGGCCTTCTACTTCGCGCGTCGATTTCTCTTTCACGAGAATTTTCGCTCAGGGCAGATTATAAATTTGACCACATATTTCGAAGAGCATGTCTTTGCACTTAAGATAAAATATAAAAAACAGAAAAAGATAAGAACTAAGTTTGGACGTATTCCTGCTTTACTTTTTGTACCTGCCCTTGACGCCAAAGACAATCCTTTTAAGAAAGAAGATGATTTGGAGATATGGTTCTCGGATGATGGCAATTATATCCCGCTGAAAGTAAGAATGCATACGCCAATGGGAGCTGTGAAGGCAGAGCTTATTGACTATTCGAATCTGAATTACACTTTTGGTGTGTCAAGAGAAAAACAAAATAATTAAAGTTTTAATGCCCAGAATGTTATATCATCTCTCTGCTCTTCGTCTTTCATGCAATAGTCCAAGTAAGTAATTAATGTTTCATTTTGTTTGGACAATGGCAGGTCCTTGAACTCTCTGATAATATCGAGTAAACGATAAGTTCCAATTTTTTTTCTCAGGAATGAACAATACTGGTCAGTAACGCCGTCGGTGTACATATAAATAACTGTTCCTTCAGGTACTTCTACAGTGTAGTCAGTGAAAATTTTTCTCTTCTCTCTTTTGAATAGGTCCTGACCTACAGAGAATCTGTCAGTTTTAATAAATTCAATATCTTCCTGCCCGGGCACGTAATATACCATAGGCCGTTTTGCACCTGCGAAAGTGATTTTGTATTTGCCTTGTTGCTTTTGTACTTTAATTAAAATGATATCCAACCCGGCTAATGTGTCTTCATTATCATCAGTAGTTCCCAGGATGTCAATGATCATCTTGTCAAGTTCACTAATGATATTTGAGGGCATTTTGATGTCTTTCATAAAAATTATTTCATCCAGGAGTCTTTCGCTAATAAGGGACATAAAAGCACCAGGTACTCCGTGGCCGGTGCAGTCAATAACAGACGCATAAAATGTGTTGTAGTCATCATTTTCTCCTGACATCCAGTAGAAATCACCTGAAACTGTTTGCAAAGGTCTGAAAATCAAAAAGTAATCATTGAGGTATTTTTTCATGACTTCTTGCTTGGGCATTATAGACCTCTGAATAATAAGAGCATAATCGATTGAGCTACTGATAATATTGTTCTGGCTTTCTATCTGTTCTTTTTGCTTTGTTAGTATTTCGTGCTGTGCCAATAGTTCTTCGTTTTTCTTTTCTATTTCATAAGTAGCCAGTTTTATTTTTGTAATGTCTGAGTCAAGAGCTATTATTCTTTCGACCTGTCCCTCCTTGTTTAGAATAGGCGTAAATGTTGTTTGTACCCAAATGTAGCTTCCATCGCCTTTCTTGAAATAGTTGTCAAAGACAATGGGCTTTTTCTCTAAGCGTGATTTTTCTAAAAATTTAATTATCTGCTCTGGGGATAAAGAAATTATCTTATATAGCTTTTTACCTATAATCTCACTTTTCTTAAAATGATATTTCGTTACAACTGCATCATTTACCCATTCTATTGTACCATAAGGAGTTAGTATATATATTACATTATCTACTTTGCTTGCCGCAAGTGACACCTTCTCTAGCTCATGATTAACAACCTTTAACTCTTCCGCCTGGCTAGTTATTAGCCTGTTGGCTTCTTCCAATTGCTTATTTTTTTGTCTATTCTTTTTTAGCATAATATAAATGAAGCTAATAGTAACTATGAATGAAATGATAAGAAATGATAGAGCATAAATACTTTTCCTCTGTGCAAGGAAACGTTTTTGATAATTGTTAAGCTCTTGTTCTTTTCTGTTAAGTTGCTGTTTCTTTATCCTAATATTTCTGAGTAGATCATTATATATCTGACGTTGCGTAGCAATGTTGTCTTTGAGCTGTTTTATTTTTTGTTCTTTTTCGGTAATCTCAGTATTCCTGTTTGCCAGGTATATTTCTCGTTCTTTTATAGCATGCTTGAGACTATCGAGAGCCTCTTTTTCTGCGGTATAATCTTTTCGCATCGCGTCTAGTTTTTCGAGTAGATTCTTGATTTTATTCTGGCTCTCGTGGATAATTTGTTGTTGAGCACTAATTGTATTTAACTGTGAATCAATGACCACTGAGAGACTATCGAATAGTTTTTGGCTGTGGAGAAGTTTCTTACGCAGCTGATGTGTTTCTTCCTCCATTTGCTTATAAATCTTGTATATATCAAGCTGACTACCACCGAGGACTAGCAGTTCACGGTTAACTTCCAATCCAGCCGCTTTTGTGTTTTGTTCATTAATCACAAAGTAGAGTCTTTCTTGCCTCTTATAAAAATTAATCATCGTGTAAATAAGCTTCTCGGCCCGGTCTGTAACAATAAGAATGGGGTATTTTGATAATTTCCAATAATAGTTATGCAGATTAGCATTCAGCACAGAAGAGATATATACAATTTGCGGATTATGTTTAATTATATTATCAATATCATAAGACTGTATTATTTCAATAGGTTTATCATGAATTATTTTGTTTTTTTTTACTAAATTTAGATTATTAAATAGTTCATCATTTTGGCCAAGAATAGCTATTGTGAATGTATCTATCTTTGATATATTGGGCCATGTGGTATTAATAGCAAAATTATAAATATAGCTAGCTTTTATCTGACTCTCGGTAAGTTGTGGCTGAGAATATACTACAAAATTTGATACAAATAAATTAAAAAATATTGCTATGAAGATAAATATCCATTTCATAAAAATTCTGTTAGCCTTTATAATTCTTACAAATATACAAAAAATTTATTCTCAATCTTCTGATACTTTAAACATTTTTGATTTCACTATTTCTCAACTTATAAACATTAAAATAAAGACAGTTTCCTCGGATTCAGACTATTATAATAATAGGGTTCCATACATAACACAGATTATAACAAGGGAAGAAATTAAGGCAAGCGGGGCTAAGGACCTGATGGAACTTTTACGTTACTATACTAATGCTGACTTTGGGACAGATGTTGTAGGTCAAAGTGGAATTATAATTAATGGCATCTGGGGACATGAAGGCAAAGTACTTTTGATGATTGACGGAATACCAATGAATGAATTTATTTATGGCAATACAGAATTTGGCTATCATTACCCGCTGGGAAATGTATTAGAAATAGAAATTATACGTGGATCTGGTTCAGTGCTTTTCGGTACATTTGCAGAACTTATGGTTATTAATATTATAACGAGAGAGGCTCGAGAAATTAATGGGCTGGAGTTTTACTCAGATTTTGGTCTGAATTCGCATAAATTACCTTTTTATCAAAATTATACTTTAAGTGCAGGTAGGTCTTTTCATAACAATCTTGCTTTATCTACATCTATCAGGATATCAGAGGGATATAGAAGTACATTTAACTACAAAGATATTTACGATAATTATTTTAATCTATTGCAAAATAGGCTAAATGATGCTTTTGGAAGTCTTAAGATTAAATATAAAAATCTTTCTATCGTCACACTTTTTGATAATTATACTACGACTAGCCGAGATTATTTTATCCGAGTTACTTCTCGTCCTTATCCAAAGAATTTTTTTACAGTAGCATCGAAAGCTTCATATAATAGCTTTATTAGTAAAAAATTGAGAGCCAATTTTAGCTTAGTACAAAAGTTTGGGATGCCTTGGGTTAGCCCACAACAGGGAAATGCCTCCGATACGCTTTATTATTCTCTAATCCCTCAAATATCAACTCTTTATCCAAAAGCTGAAGTAACTTACTATTTCAATAACAAGTTCAGATTAACTTTTGGCAGTAGCGTCTTATACAATTATGCTATAGACAAATCTCCTAAGCCAAATTTATTCTGGAATGGCACTGAACATGCCAGCCTTATTAGCTATGCTCAATATAGTGAAATAAACTTCTTAGGCAATCACTCTGCTACTTTCAGCATTGGCGAGAGAGCGGAATATAATCCTATTTATGGTTTTTCGTTTTTGCCTAGACTGGGATTTAGCAAAAAATATTCTGACAAGGTGATTCTAAAATTTTCTTATGATAAATCATTTCGTCCACCCACAGTGGCTAACATCTCATACAACATGCCATTATATTTATTAGGAGATTACTCTTTAATAAAACCGGAAATAACACAGTACTTTAACTCTGAGTTAACAATGCTTTTCAAGAAATTTGCTTTTACATTTAATACTTTTTACCTGAACACAAAAGATGCAATAACTTATTTTCTGGATAGTAAAGGCAATGAAGGTTATGCCAATGTTTCTGACTTATCTACCAGTGGTCTCCGTCTGAATGTAAAATACCTTTCGACAAAATTATTCTTATGGGCAAGTCTGTGCTACCAAAGGGCCTTAACCTTTGATACCTTGGCTTTGTATTATGTAACTCCCAACGATTATACATATCTGGGCACAAGTGAGATTAAATTTTCTTTGCACACAGGTTATAAAATCAATAGAACACTGACATTTAATACAAATTTAATAGTGCTCAGTCCCAAAAAAGGATACTTTGATTATGACAGTCAGACCAATTCTCTTATTGCCAAGACTTTCCCCGTTACCACCATATTAAGTCCCAATCTGAGCTTCAGTTCAAAAAAAATATCATTAGATTTAACAATTTACAACCTTCTTAATCAGAAAGACTATCTAATCCAGCCATATAGAGGATGGCATGCACCATTGGTAAATAAAGGGCGCGTTATATATTTTTCTCTCAGATATAAGTTTAATTATTAATTTTACGGCAAAAAGAATCAATGGAACTGCCCAAAATTTTTATTAAGCCAAGCCATGAAAAGGTTATTTACAATCGGCATTTGTGGCTATTTAGCGGCGCTATTTCTAGAAAAGATCCAGCCAAAGATGGCGACATTGTTCAGCTTCATCTCTCTTCCGGTAAATTAGTAGGCTATGGCTTCTATATTGATGGACCAAGCATAAAAGTAAAAATTTTCGAATACACTGACACTCCCAAGGATGTTCTTGGTTATGATTATTGGCGCGAAAAAATTAACAACGCTTTCTTTTTACGTACTACATTGTTCGGGATTACAGATGCTTATAGACTAATATATGCAGAGGGGGATTTTTTCCCAGGACTTATTATTGACGTTTACAAGAATATAGCTGTAGTCCAGACCTATCACCGTGGAATTGATCTTATTTTTGACAATATTATAAAAGCATTGCAGGAGCTGGGACTCAGTAATATTTATATAAAAAAAGTAGCAAAAAACTCTAAAATCCCTCTTGGCTGGTTGGAACAAAAAGCACAAGCACATGTCGAAATCAGAGAATATGGCCTTAGATTTCTTATTGACATAGAGCAGGGACAAAAGACAGGATTTTATCTTGATCAGCGTGATAATCGCAAGTTAATAGAGCGGTATGCCTGCGGGCGTAATGTACTGAATTTATTTTCATATACTGGTGGCTTCAGCTTGTATGCTCTGCGAGCCGAGGCTAAGCTCGTGCACTCGGTAGATCAATCAGAGAATGCTTTGCAGCTTGCCCAGCAGAACATAGCTTTAAACAATTTCGACCTGTCCAAACACGAAGTTTTTGCCAGTGACTGCTTTGATTTCATTGATAATAGCGATAAAGATTTTTACGATTTAATCATTGTGGATCCACCGGCTTTTGCTAAATCCAAACAAAGCATTCCTAACGCATTACGTGGATACAAGGAGATAAACAAGCGTGTAATGAGAAAAATACGCCACGGTGGAATAATTTTTACATTTTCATGCTCACAAAGAATTGAGCCTCATATTTTTAGAAGAACTGTATTTTCTGCTGCCTCAGAGGTAGGTAGAAATGTACGTATCATACACACTTTGAGTCAAGGTGTGGATCACCCTATAAATATCTTTCATCCAGAGACCGAATATCTCAAGGGTCTAGTCCTCTACGTGGAGTGAGAAGAAATCAAATTGATTTACGATATAAAAAACAGGTCTTGTAACCATCTGAGAGTTACAAGACCTGTTTTTTATAACATTATTATTTTCAGAAAAGCTAATACTTATGCATCGGTATAATGCCGTAATCTCTGTGGAGTCCTCTTAGGTCTATTTATAGGCCTTGTTCGACGCTGTTCTTTCTGCGGCTCTGCAACATTTGTACGTGGCACATACTGGCTTCTGTTATAAGTGCGCTGACGTGGGGAGACGTTGTGAGTTTGTCTGGGCTGGCGTTGTGGCGAAGAAAAATGCGAGTTACGGGAACGTGTATTATATTCCCTTGAGAGTGTATTTATCTGACGTGGCTGCCGGTGGATTGCTGGTCTTGTTCGTGGTGTGTTATAAGACCTGTTTCTGCGCTGCTGTATGTTTCTGTCGTAATTTTCTCTTGTCCGTGGTATGTTTCTGTATGTTGTACGTGGCGATGTTCCGTGGTTATCAGGGTCGTATGTATGCCGACGAGGTGTGTTCCTATATCTTGCTCTTGGCTCTGTAGTATTTCGAGGGTTTGTAATATTTCTATTCCTCGGTGTTATAGTTCTCCTACGTGGTGTGGCGTCTGGTCTTGTGCTAATATTTCCTCTATGTACACGTATCCTGCCTGTTTGCTGGTTTGTTGTTCTATTTCCATAAGTGCGTCCACGGCCTTGACCTTGCCCTCTGACATTGCTGCTGTGCCTACCATTATCATTGTGGCCATTACCATTTCCATAATGGGTTCCACGCCAAGTATGAGTGTGTCCTCGCTGTGTCTGGCCCTGGCCATCAGAGTAATAATCATTGTCTGAATAATAGCCATTATCTCCGTAATAGTAATAATTATTCACAGCGTAACCATTATAAGGCCATGAGTTATAATAATTTGCGTCCCAAAATCCGTCTCTGTATCCATTACGATAACCGCGCCAATAAGAGTGCCGATAATATCTCGGGCCCCAATAGCTTATACCGTAATAGCAAGTTATGCCATAGTAAAATATTGGTCGATCCACGATAATTACTGTTGGACTGTAATAAGCAGGGAAATAATCATAAGTAGCGACGTAATATACAGGCGAATAAAAAGTCTCGGCAACTGGTGCATCGAATCTGGTCAGATAGAGAGAATAATCGTAGTAATCCGGTGTCCAAGAAAAATAGTCAGGATCAAAAGAAGAGTATGAAACCGAATATGAGAAGTACGATTGGGCACTCATAATAGAGGCAGTCAGCACTAAAGCAAACAATATGTGTATAATTTTTTTCATGGCACTGTGTTTTTATCTTTACTTAAAGAAACGAAAAAAAAATTGTATAAGATTTTGATTTACTGATTTTGATTGCTTTGGTTTAAGGTATCAGGCATTTTTTTGAGAATATTCGAAACATCGTTCTCGATTGACGAGAGCTTTGTTATACAAAATTCGAAAAGTGCTTTTGCCTCTTTTACTTTTTCAGACAGTTGGTCAATGGATATATTGCCTTGTTCTATTTCTGTAACGATTTGTTCGAGCTTTTTTATGGCAGTTTCGTAAGTTAGATTTGAATTTTTATCCTCTGGCATAGTAAATTCTTTTTTGTTTTCATTTCTATAGAAAAGTATAGCTCCCCGAAGGGAGCTATGTTTATTTAAAGAGCTCTTCGTCTCTGAGTAACATTAAGATAGCAGAATGTGGTAGAATTAAATACGTCTCATCATTAATGACTACTTCCCAGCCGCTTTTCTGCATGTAAATGGCAAGGTCGCCTGTCTTTGCCTGGAGCGGCACGTATCGCACTTCATCACTTTTGTCTTTCCATGGCTCATCAAATTCGTTCACAGCTGGTATAGGAAAGCCCGGACCTACTTTGATAACGTATCCACTACCAAGTTTTTCTTTGTTTTCTACAGTAGGAGGTAAATATAGTCCGGAAGTAGTTTTTGGCTGATTGGCACGTGGTTTAACAAGCACCTTATCCCCCACCATTATAAATTTCTCAAAGTCTTTTTCATTAATATTGAATGTCATACGCTCTTATTTTGTTGTTATTCTTCAATGACAAATTTCTTGAATTCTGGTGTGAAATAAAAGCGATATTTCCCTTCCTTGTCAGTATATATAAAGAATGCATTAAGATTAGCCTTTCTGTTCACTAGCTCTATAGCTTTATCCAGTCCCATAACCATGCAAGCAGTAGCATACCCATCAGCATCAGTACAATTATTTGATAGAATGGAAGCACTCAAGAGATTAGATTTGACTGGATAGCCTGTGTGTGGGTTAATTGTATGAGTGTATTTAATACCATTTTCGACGTAGAATCTACGGTAATTACCCGATGTGGATATTGCCTTTTTAGCTCCTTTGAACCCCACTATTAATTGGATCTCTCGCGTTGCTTCAGTACTACCTTCTATAGGCTTATCAATGCCAATGCGCCATGCCTCTCCAAACTCATTTCTGCCTTTAGCCAGGAGCTCACCTCCCACCTCTACCATGTAATCTGTTATTCCAAGTCGATCAAAATATTTAGCAATAACATCAACTGTATAACCTTGAGCTATAGCATTGAAGTCCAATTGAATACGGGGATCGTCCTTGATTAATTTTCTACCTTCCAAGTGGACCTTGTGATAACCTACAAACTGCAGGATACTATCGA
Source organism: Bacteroidales bacterium (assembly GCA_027015275.1). Lineage (GTDB taxonomy): Bacteria > Bacteroidota > Bacteroidia > Bacteroidales > S143-33 > S143-33. The sequence continues at coordinate 9,377 of JALWCU010000153.1, forward strand.
TTTGTTTTTTCGTCAAGTGATTAATTCTATTACCAGGTCCAAAGCCATAAGCATCGACCAAAGGACCGACTGTTACATCAAAAGCTCCGTCAGTAGCCTCGGATATTTCAATAGATTTTCTAAATACTTTAATAAAATGATCGTCAAGCTTTACTGGTTCGTTCCTATTGACCTTAGAAATAATAGAATTGGGATTGTAAGTTGACAGGGACATATCAATAGCATGGAGTATTGAGTCAACCTGGGGTTTAAGCATCCTGCTATATCGATAGATTATGTGATACGTCGTTCCCTGGGTGTTACCCATAATCTTGTAATACTGCTGCTTAGCACACGAAGATAGCAAGAGTGCTAAGGTCAAGACAGCTAAGTAATAAGCTTTTTTCATTACTGTAAATTTTTAGTTTGTTTGACTGAAAAGGCTATCTACAAAGTCATCAGGGTCAAAGAATTGAATGTCATCAATTTTTTCGCCAGTACCGATGAATTTAATAGGAATTTTGAATTGATCAGAGATGCCAATTACAACACCGCCTTTGGCCGTGCCGTCAAGTTTTGTCAGTGCGATGGCATCTACATGTGTAACCTTTGTGAATTCCTTGGCTTGCTGGAAAGCATTTTGGCCTGTGGAAGCATCTAATACCAAGAGTACCTCGTGCGGTGCATCTGGTATGATTTTTTGCATAACGCGGCGTATTTTGGCCAGCTCTTCCATAAGGTTCTTTTTGTTATGAAGACGCCCAGCAGTGTCGATAAGGACTATATCGTAGCCACGATGAACCGCAGAATTGACAGTATCAAAAGCTACTGCTGCGGGGTCAGAACCCTGCTGTTGTCTCACAATATCTACCCCAGCTCTATTTGCCCATATCTCTAATTGTTCAATCGCAGCAGCACGGAATGTGTCGGCTGCTCCAAGAAGTACTTTTTTCCCTGCTTGCTTGAACTGATACGCCAGTTTCCCAATTGTAGTAGTTTTGCCCACGCCGTTGACGCCTACGACCATTATAACATAAGGCTTGCCGTCTGGGGTATTATATTCTTCAGAAAGATTAGAGATAGTTTTGTTATGTAAAAGAGCTTTTATTTCCTGACGAAGTATATTACTCAGCTCTTTGGTATTTAGATACTTGTCATGTGCAACACGTTCTTCTATTCGTTTGATAATCTTGACAGTAGTATCTATCCCTACATCAGCTCCAATTAAGATTTCTTCCAATTCGTCTAGTATTTCATCATCGATTTTTGACTTGCCTACGACTGCACGCGAGAGTTTCTTGAACAAAGAATCCTTAGTCTTAGCAACAGTCTTATCGAGTTTCTCCTGCTTATTTTGATTAAAAACATCCAATAGTCCCATGCGAAAAAATTTTTTTATCAAGCAAATTTAAGTGTAAATTATACAAAATTCAAAAAGAAATAGGCATTAAGAGACAAAAAAATATTCTATTATTATAAAGGTATATACCTAAATATAAAGCCATTATACTTCTTTTTACTCCAAGTACAAATCAAACAAAGCCATTAGGGCGTATCATTATGCCCTGCTATCGTATCTCGAAATTCGTAAAATCCTGCTGTGGTATATCAAATTCGTCAACCTTACTCACCCTGGCTAATGCTGGGCCTTGTTTAAGATATTCTGCGAACATATTCATAGCTTTAGGATTATGAGCTGTTGCTTCTATCAGCACCGTGCCGTCTGTTTCATTGCGCACAAAACCTTTGATGCCCAGCATCTTAGCCTTCTGCGAAATATAGTATCTGAAACCTACGCCTTGCACATAGCCGTGAATTCTGAATTGTTTGGATACCATTTTATTTAGTTCTTTATGTTTTCACATTTTTCTTCAAAAAAGAATTTGTTAGCAAAAGCAGGTTTTAGATCGTCCAGCCACAATGCTTTTTCATCATACTGAGCTAGAAATGGCCGTCCTACCCAGTCTGGACGTCTTCCCTGTATAAACTGCAAACTAATATACCTATTCCCCTTGATATGTACAACACCATTTATAAGAACTTTTCCTGGAGTCGCTGACATACTAGGTCCACGTACAGTACGAGCAATTCCACTTACCTGTTTATAAGCATTACGAAAGATTTGCCATGCCTTGACAATTGGCACACCAAAATATTTTTGTGCACCAGTGTCCCTGGCCATAAACATATAATATGGAATAATATTCAGCTCTACTTCTCTCTGCCATTTCTTAGCCCAGTCGCGGCTATTATCGTTGATATGTCGCAGAAGTGGTGATTGTGAGCGAAGAATAGCCCCTGTTTCAAGGATTCTTTCTATAGCTAACTGGGTTTCTCTGGGCTCAAGCTCTCGCCAGTGGTTAATGTGAAGTGGCAGAGTCAGATGTAAGCCAGTATCTCGTATTTCTCTGAAAAGGGCTAGCAAGTCATTGGCATCAGGGTCTGTCAGAAATCTAAAAGGCCAATAAAGAACTGATTTTGTACCAAAACGTATTGTCCTAAGATTAGAAATATATCCGGTATCTTTTGCGTCAAGTATCGGGTCAATGTAATAACGCAGAACATTTGCTCGCATTATCAGTGGATCACCACCAGTAAAGAGAATATCTGTAATGGACGGGTGTCGGTGAATGTATTCGATAAGCATATTTACTTCTTTGGAAGCAAATTTGAGACTACTAATACCAATAAATTGAGGCCAGCGGAAACAGAAAGTGCAATAAGCATGACATGTCTGGCTCTGGCGTGGGAAGAATAGAATTGTTTCTCTGTATTTGTGTTGTGTTCCCCAGAGTTTTTGCCCGTCTATTTCTGGAATGTTTTGGTCCAACTGCCCTGCTGGATGTGGATTACGCTGCCAACGTATTTCATTAACTACCTTCAGAAGCTTATCCTTTGGGGCATTAGTCTCAATCAGATACGCAAGTTTTTCATATTCCTCGGGTTCTAACATATCTCTATTGGGGAAGACAATGTTAAAAATAGGGTCATTTTTGTAATCGTCCCAGTTAATGGATTTTTCTATTAGAAAGTTATTTACTTTGAAAGGGAAAACGTGCCCCACGACCTGGATATTAAAAATTTCCTGCTTACTGAGATTATCAACTATCTGGGGAATTTTTGTAAAGTTTACTAAAGTATAACTTTTGTATTCCATAACTAGATGTTTTTTATGATTTTTCTCTTTATATTCATATAAAATTTTTTTTGGGATTTACAATATTTGAATTTTAAAATTTTAAAAATCCATAAATAGATAAACAGTTAAACAACTACGACAAAAAAGCAATAACAGAAA
>JALWCU010000154.1 GCA_027015275.1 Bacteroidales bacterium
CAGTAGCGACAACCAGAGTTTTGTCCTTGATACTATCTATGAAACTAAACACGCTATTGTCGAATGAGTCCAGGTCGTCAAGAAAAACTAATGTTTTGCCATTTTCGAACAAAGAGAAAATCTGTGGCTTAAGATTTCCGACTAATTCCTTTTTAGGTCTGAGAATAAGTGTGTCTTGGTCTAATTTTTCCTTGATAAACTGGTATATAGACCTTGTTTTTCCCGACAAAGGCCGTCCTACAATTAGCACAGCGCGCTGGTCTTCGACAGCGTGTTCTTTTAGGTTCATTATTTGTTCATTAATCATTTCTTCGAGCTTCGCGTCTATATCGCGTTCGATATAAACATCGAATTTGTCATACTTTCGTCTTGGCCTATCAAAAAAGTCTTCTGGTTTGAGCTCTGCCGCAATTTTGAAAACACTGAACCATTTTTCTATCTCGTTTTGGCTGTGCTGAATTTCTTCATCTAATTTTTCTTTTATCAGTGTAACTAATTCGTCTGCATTGTTTTTCTCGATAATTAGTTTCTCGATTTGAGAATCCTGGATGACAGTATTTCCGTCGCCAGTTATATTGACAAAGTTTCTGTGCTGGTCAAGAATTATTAGCATCTTACTTAGCAGCTCGATAATCTTATCATTTTGTCCAGCTAACTGGTCAAGTTTTTCTTTTGCATCCTGGCTAAATCTTGTAAATCCTACATACAATAGCGAAATATTTTTCTTAAAGTCTTCTTCTAACTGAATATCCTTGAGCTCATCGACTGATAGCTCTTCAAAGAAATATTGCAAGAATTTTTCTAAACTCTCGTGAGTATAAATTATATTTCTTTGAATTTGGTAATGCTGCTTAATTGTTTCGAAAAGTTGCTCTTTGATTTCTTTCTCGTCCCTGAAATAAATCTAGCTGGCTATCAATAAGTTGACAAAGTCTCTGTCTTTATAAAAGGGCTTTTGGCGGCTAAAGACAGGTATTTTGTACACATCAGCGAATTGTTTATCTTTCCTGAGACGTTTAGCAGCCTTGTCAATGGCATTTTGTATTTTTTTCTCAGCTTCTGTGCGGTCCTTAGCTATTTTATTCCATAAATTTTCGCCTGCCTTGCTGCCAAATTTTTTAATTGCTGTCTCTATAAGCCATCCGGGCGCTTTACTTAATTTTCGTGATATTCCGAAGGTTTCGTCAATTGCCTTAATCTGCCAATAGGCTATTGTAGCCATAGTTAGATTGTCAGCTGTGAGGTGTTCGAGCATTTTAGCGTTCCGTTAAATTTGATTAAAAAAATAACAATAAAAATGCAAAGATGAAAGGGAGATTCAACAAAATCAGCGACAAACACACATTAGCATATCGAGCCGGGCTGCTCTCGGCTGCGTATAGTTAAGCCTAAAAGGAATTGCAGGTCTTTAAGCGACAAGAGTCGCAACTCGCAATCCACTATCGCTATATGCGGCCTGGCAGATTGTTAGCCGAAGTTTCTTAGCGATTTTTGAACTAACATTGAATAGTTTTTGGGTAGCTGTATCATAGAATCTCTAATGCTCGTTCTATATCTTGGGCAATGCTTTTTTTTAGCTCACTGATAGAGCCGAAGTCTTTTTCGCTGCGAAGGTATTTAACAAAACTTACTTTTATTGTCTTGTTATAAAGATTCCCAGCAAAGTCAATGATATGCACTTCTGGCACAAGCATAACGTCATTTTCTATTGTTGGACGCCTGCCATAATTTAGTACTCCTTTGTACTGGCGCTCACCTGTATTGACGCGGACAGCATAAACGCCTGGGCATGGAAGCATTTTTCGTTTGTCAACTTTGAGATTTGCAGTAGGAAAGCCAATTTCTTTGCCCAGTTTTTTGCCTTGCACTACCTGTCCATAGAAAAAATATTCATATCCGAGCATTTTATTAGCCTGTTCAATATCACACTCCTGCATGCATGTACGGATTCTCGAAGAGCTTATCGGTTCATTACCAAAAAGGACTGGTTCAACTTTGTGCACTGAAAAACCATATTTTTTGCCCATTTCTACAAATTCCCCGTAGCCTGCGCCTCTGCCTTTGCCCAGCCGGTGGTTGAATCCTACAACAAGAGCCTTTATGTTTAGTTGTTCGACAAGGTATTTTTGCACAAACTCCTCGGCCGTTAATGCTGCCATTTGCCTATTGAATTCCAGAAATTTGACCATGCTCACACCAGCCCCATCCATTAGGCTAATTTTCTCGTCTATGGTTGTAAGTAGCTTCATGTCATAGCTCGGCTGGACTACAAAGCGCGGATGTTGACGGAAAGTTATTATTATGTCAGGCAAATTAAGTTCTTTTGCCTTACTGCTGACCAGCTTAAAGATTTTTTTATGCCCCAGATGAATGCCGTCGAAACTGCCTACAGTAGCCACACAGCCGCTCAGTCGTTTGTCTATGTCGAGTATAACCATATTTGTTGTATTTCAAAATTAAGTCCTGTTCTGAGACAAAAAAATCATATTAAAATCAAAAGACAAAATTCTTTGGAACATGCCGATTGTTAAACAACTATGTTAGAAACTATAATATTTTCTGGTGAAAATTTGAAGAGGAAAGAAAAAATATTTCACAGTGAAAGACAAAAAAAAACAGAGGGCAGGCAGATATCTATTCTGCCTAACCCTCTGTAATAAGCATTACTTTTTCATGGGCTCGGGTGTCTTACTCTTTATATGGAGAAGGCAATATTTATAAAGTGGATTTCCATCTGCGTCTTTACCTACTTTTTTTCGCTGCACTTCAAGGACATACATATATCCAGGCTCATAGTCAAAGCCGCAAATCTCCTGCTCAAAAGGAACCCAAGCCGTGTCTCCTTGGTATCTATCGAATTGTACACGCATGCACATATCGTTAGGATTAGAAGGGCATCTAGTCATCTCATTATCAACGTACATAGTCATTGTCTTGGACAGGAGTCCTTCGCATTGATCGCAGACAACTTGTTGCTCCTGCTTATCTTGATTGCAAGCAGCAACGGCCAGCAACATGCCGATAAATAAAATTACATAACGTTTCATGTTATTTGTTCTTAGTAGTTTCAGCATAAATTTATCATTTTTAGGCCAATGTAGCAACCATGATTGCCTTAATTGTGTGCAGTCTGTTCTCTGCTTCGTCAAATACTACGGATGCAGGGGACTCGAACACTTCGTCAGTTACTTCCATTGATTCTAATCCAAATTTTTCGTAGATCTCTTGGCCGATTTTTGTTTCTGTGTTGTGGAAAGAAGGCAAACAATGCAAAAACTTGGTCTCTGGGTTGCCAGTCATTTCCATAACTTGCTTATTAATCTGATAAGGCTTGAGCAAGCGGATACGCTCTTCCCAGACATTGTCAGGCTCGCCCATTGATACCCATACATCGGTGTAAAGAAAATCAGCACCTCTGACGCCTTGCTCTACGTCCTCAGTAATAAGAATTCGTGCACCGGTCTCAGATGCAATAGCCTTGCATTGGTCAATGAGTTCTTGTTTTGGCCACAAGCTCTTTGGTGCAGCGATTCTCACTTCCATACCTAGCTTTGCGCCAATGACCAGCAGGGAATTTGCCATGTTATTGCGACCGTCTCCCATGTATGTATAAATAATATCCTTAGGATTCTTGCGGCTGTGCTCGCGCATTGTCATAATATCTGCCAAAACCTGTGTTGGATGAAATTCATCAGTCAGTCCATTCCATACCGGCACACCTGAATACTCTGCCAATTCCTCGACTGTCTTCTGAGCAAAACCACGATATTCGATAGCATCATACATACGACCCAGTACGCGTGCCGTGTCTTTTATTGTTTCTTTGTGCCCCATCTGTGAGCCAGTTGGACCTAAGTATGTTACATGAGCTCCCTGATCCAGGGCTGCTACTTCAAAAGCACATCTTGTTCGTGTTGAACTCTTCTCGAATATCAAGGCAATATTCTTGCGCTTGAGCATCTGCTGTTCTGTTCCAGCGTATTTAGCTGCTTTGAGATCAGCTGCTAGTTTTAGCAAAAATTCTATTTCTTTTGGTGTGAAGTCTAATAATGTGAGAAGACTACGACCTTTGAGATTAAAGCCCATTTTTCTTGTTTTTTTAAGTTTCTGCTCAAATGTAGTAACAAAAAGGATAAAATCAAATTTGTGCTTAACGATGCGCAAATTATACTGGCTCCGAGTTGTTTGGGAATAATGTTACTCTTGCCTGCTGTATTTTTTTTAATGTCTCGCTTAGATTACAATTTTCAAAAATCTTTGAGAGAACTTAAATTTTTCGCAATTTAGCTGTTAAATTTTATTAACTTAATAATGCAGTATCCAGGACGCAAACCATCACTGTTAATAGCACTTACTCCATTGATTATCTTGATAGTACTGTTGATACTTAATGTATTAATATGGCATGACCAGACCTTGAATGGATCAAACCAGCTTGCACTTATGTTTACCGCGATGATAGCAGCCATAATAGATATGGGATTGGGTATAAAGTGGCCTGCTATTCGACAGGAAATTGTTAATACTATTGGCAAGGCAATGTCGTCTATTCTTATTCTTCTGCTTATTGGGACACTCTCAGGCACGTGGTTAATCAGCGGTGTAGTGCCAGCCTTGATTTATTATGGTTTGGATCTTATTCATCCAAAGATTTTTTTGTTTGCAGCAGTGGTAATAAGCAGTCTCGTTTCCTTGGCTACTGGTAGCTCGTGGTCCACAATAGCAACCATTGGTGTGGCTTTGCTGGGTATTGGCGCTGCAATGGGTATTAGTAAGCCTTTGATAGCAGGTGCAATTATTTCAGGAGCTTATTTTGGTGATAAAATGTCGCCTTTGTCTGATACTACTAATCTGGCCCCGGCAATGGCAGGGACTGATATCTTTACACATATCAGATACATGGTGCACACTACAACAGTGTCAATGTCATTAACCTTAATAATATTTTTTATCATTGGGCTAAACTATAATTTCGGTAATGCCCCATCGTCTGTAATGCAGGTCAAGCATGCAATAGCAAGTACATTTACAATTAATTTGTGGTTATTTCTTGTTCCGACAATTCTTATTGTTCTGATAGTCAAGAAAATGCCTCCTATCCCAGCATTAATGATTGGTGCGCTACTGGGAGGTATTGCAGCAGTTATTTTCCAGCCTCATATAATTACTCAAATTACAGGCATTAAACATAATTATCTGAAAGCTTCTTACATTGGAGTTATGCAATCAATGTATGGTAATGTCTCGATCACGACTGGCGATCCTACTGTTGATGATCTATTTTCGACTACTGGTATGCGTGGAATGCTTCTGACAGTATGGTTAATACTCTCGGCAATGATGTTTGGAGGCACAATGCAAGCAGGTGGATTGCTCCAGCGTATAACCGAAGAAATCGCAAAATTTGCACGAAATACTTGGACTTTAATCACTTCCACTGCTATTACGTGTATCTTTGTAAATATTACAGCATCAGACCAATATTTGGCACTTGTGGTACCGGGTCAAATGTATGCCGACACTTTCAAAAGAATGGGGTACAAGCCCGAAGTGCTAAGCCGTACGCTCGAAGACAGCGGCACGGTTACATCCGTACTCGTCCCGTGGAATACTGGCGGCGCCACCCAGTCCAGAGTACTGGGTGTGCCAACAGTACAGTATTTGCCTTATTCGTTTTTCAATTACCTCAGCCCAATAACTACTGTACTGTTTGCTGTGTTCAATATTGACATACGCCGCCAGGAGCCACAGGACGTCGAGCCTACTTTACAAGAAGTCTCTTGACAGTAGGCTCGCGTGCCGCTGTCTGAATTTGCATTAGATAAATGCCTGGGTGCAAACTCGTTATATCAATACTCGCGCGGTTGCCATTGACGGAAATTTGCTTAATCAGCCTTCCTGCTATGGAAAAAATCTTTACCCAACGAATATTATTGCCTTGAATTGTAACACGTTCATGGGCCGGAATAGGATAAATTCTCACATCCTTGGCTACAATACCATTTGGCACCCTGCTTACGGCAGTCGATGGCAAGATATAGGTAAGCGTATCATTGTCGGTTATTTCCTCGTAAAAAAGCTGGTTATAGTTGAGCGCTGTGTCCTTGAGATTAATACAATAAATGCCCGTAATCAAACTGTCTGTATAAGTCCCGTTAATAGTAGCTTTTATGCTATCTTTATTATTGATAATCAATAGATTTACGTTATTCTGCAATTGTCCTTGCGCGTTTTTTACAACAAAGGTTACCTTATGTTTCTGTGGGTTTGGAATATAGTTTACAATAGTGCGCCCCTGACCAACATAGACGGTTTTGTGCAGCAGTTCTTTGCCGTTAATCAGAAAACTGACATCATAATTGCGTGGCAGAAGAGGACGAAAATAAACTCCCGAACAAGGCAGAGAATATACTTGCGAGCTATCTTTGTCATAATTATTAACAAAAATCTGAGCTTTAATGGGATGCCCATTAGAGTCCAGTATCACCCCCTGCAATCCGTGTTCTTCCTCGAGAATGTAATAAAGCAAAGAGCGATAGGATACATTCCAGAAATAAGGCAACTGATCAGAACTGGGAGTCTTGGTCGATGAAATTTCATAAGTAACTTCCTTGCAATGTTGTGTAAAATTCATGTAATCCTGACGACTGCCAGAAACAACATACCAATCCCCGCCTTCTGTAATCCCCGAAGAAGTAACATCAGTCATATAATTCTGATCCACGAGCCGTGCTGTATCCACAAAACGCTGGCCTATTGTGCGAAACCATCCGTCATCTGCATGTGCGTCCTGGTCGCTCGTGTAAACATCCCACGGATAATTGAAAACCTCTGAGCCTCCGTGAAGATTCATTGACATTACGAAATGATTCTTTTGGGCATAAGCCTTCATCTCTTCTGTCTCCTGGCTGCCAGGTCTGCCTGTATCTGCGGGAATGGGATAAAAATCACGATTAGGGTCCTGACCATTAGCATAATAACGAATAGCACCCGTAACAGTAGAATTACCACCATGATAAGTGCCATCAGGATTAGCTAACGGATTAATGTAAATACGGTAATTATTAACCAAATAGGTTACGAGAGAATCTTTGTTGTAATTACTTAATAGATAATCAATTAGCCGCAAAAGAACAACATATCCAGTAACTTCGTCTCCGTGCATCGTAGAAGTATAAAAAAAGCGTGGTTCAAACTCTTTGGTATTGTCTGGATTGTCCGAGATGACAAGCGATAATAGCAAACGGCCCTGCTGACTCGTGCCAATGGTGTCAAGGCGACAAAGACTTGGATATTTGGTAGCATAATCTTTCATCATTTCCACATAAGTATCATAAGTTGGATAACGATCCCAATCCTTCATTTCATCCGGTGTCTGCGCCATTAATACTGATTTTGACTTGAGATAATTATTCAAAAGTTGTGCTCTTGGGAAAATCTGTTTAAACTTCTGATAATTGTCCTTTCCCCAGATATAACCGACCGCAACAGTGTCTTTGACATTATCAATACTCACAAACTGTGGTACTTGCGAAATATTCGTAAACGAAAAGCGGACAACATATTGCTGACCATAAACAACTACAATCATAGAAAGCAGTAAAACAAGTAAAGTCAATCGTTTCATTTGCGTAAAGCTTTTTTTGTATATGCACTAAAGATACAAGGTTTTAAAAATTTTATCCAAAAACAAGTGAATTTAAAGGCTAAATTTTAGCTTTGCAGGAAAATTTTAACAACGAAAAATCATGGGCATAATAACAAAAGAGAAGTTCTTGTCAAAAGACTGGATAATAGCGTATTCCTTTATCCTTGTGGGCACTTTTATAATGGCATTGGGATTTGTATTCTTCATCAACCCATACAAATTTGCGCCAGGTGGTGTGTATGGAATTGCTATTGTCCTGCACCATCTCACCAAGTCTTTTGTGGACGCTTATCTTCCACATGGCTTGCCAATTGGTCTAACCGCCCTGTCAATGGACATACCACTGACAATCATTGGGAGCAAAATACTGGGGCCACGTTTTGGCGTTAAAACAGTGGTGGGATTTGTGTCCACAGCCGTATTCGTCGATACTCTGCAAAATATATGGGGTGATAAACCATTAGTACAAAATGATCCATTACTGTCGGCAATATTCGGCGGAGTCCTGGTAGGAATAGGACTTGGGCTGGTCTTCCGTTCGCGTGCCACTTCAGGCGGTACGGATATTATTGCTTCAATACTTGAAAAATACACCAAATTACCAATAGGACAGCTACTCATGTACGTTGATACGAGTATTGCAATGCTCACGTTATTCGCCTTTCATGACTGGTCAATTCCATTGTATTCAATAATAATTATCTTCATAACCGGCCGAGTTATAGATGTAACAATAGAAGGTTTTGATTACAACAAGGCTGTATTCATCATCTCAGACCAGCATGAAAAACTGCGTGAAATAATACTCCAGCGGATAGACCGCGGCGGCACGATTATTCCAGCACGTGGTATGTATTACAACCGTGAGAAAAAAATTATTTTCACAGTAATCGGCCGCCGTGAAGTAGAAGTGCTAAAGAGTCAAATATCTAAGGTTGACCCGGATGCATTCGTTACCATAGTAGAAGCGAAAGAAATACTCGGCAAAGGCTTTAAATCGCTGATTCCATCTGAGCACATGAGGTAACTCAGGCAATACAGCTTTTTGCTAAACCAATATAATCAGCAATTACGCAAGTAAAGCGCCGAGAGCTATTGAATACATCTTGGTTTTGGGACTATCGCCGCGTGAAGTTAAAACGATAGGTACTTTTGCGCCAGCTACTATAGCGCCTGACTGTCCACCAGCTAATTTTGCATTTGTTTTGTAAAATACATTGCCAGCTTCAATATTTGGGAATAAAATGCAATCAGCGTCGCCTGCCACGGGTGATTTGAATCTCTTGATATGCACGCTATCTTGGTCAACGGCTAAATCAAATCCCATAGGACCGTCCACAATTGCACCTTTAATCTGTCCACGGTCTGCCATCTTTGCAATAATAGCAGCATCAATAGTCGAAGGAACGGCGTCAGTTACTTGTTCTGTGGCTGCTACTAATGCAACTTTAGGCTGCTCTATCCCCAGCTTACGGGCAGAATTGATAAGATAATTGACAATTGTAATTTTCTGCCTCAGATCTGGATGTGGGATGATGGCAACATCAGAAACCACTAATAACTTATGATAGTTGGGATTTTCTATTACAGCAATATGAGCTAAAAGACCTTTGGGCGGCACCAAACCATATTCTTTGTTAAGAATAGCTTTGAGATATTTGTCTGTACTAATCGTGCCTTTCATTATAATATCGCCTTCACCGCGGTTGATGATTTTTACTGCTTCGTTGGCCGCGGCCACATCATCTTTTACATCAATAATAGTGAATTTGTCTGGGTTAATTTCAAGCTGGTCGCAGGTCTGAATTATCTGACCTTTATCACCGACTAAAACAGCTTCAATTAGTCCCAGATTCTTAGCCTCATTGACAGATTCAATAGTATGCTCATCGATAGCATTTGCGACTACTAAGCGTTTCTTGGGCTTAGATTGTACTGCTTCTATGACTTGATCTAATTTTTTTATAATCATGGCTAATGGTTTTGATAGGATTTAACTTGTACTATGTAGATGGTTTTCTGTACGTAAAGAAATATGAAAGTATCATAAGCAATAAGATACCGTGAGTTAATAATACTGTCATTATGAAACTAGACATTATAATAAAGAAAAAAATCACGAAAAGTCCCGAATAAACTGGATGTAAATCTAAACTATTAAAGTATATTATAATAAAAATAATTATTAAACTATATAAAATAATACCAATATATCCGAAATCCATATATCCCTGGCTAATAAATCCATTATTAACCGATTGCGTGGGTTGATTAAAATAGTAACGCCCAAGAAGGAAAGCAGGGTCTAAGTCATGGTGATATTTAAATATAGGAGATAGTATGCTGTAAGAAAGTTTAAGATTCTCGTGTTTAAAAAAATCAAAGTAAAGTATGTTTAAATAATTAGGGACAATAAATGGTCGTCGGACAGATAATGACTCGACTAAAGTAAATCCTATAAATTTTCGTAGAAAAATGCCAATAGAGATTGTCAGGAATATACCTATTAGTAAAAATAATGAAGTGCTTTTAAATGATTTAAAAAATGCAAAGGCCAAGATTATTATAGTTGAGAAAAAAACTGACTTATGCGTGAGGACTAAGTATAGATATGATAAAAATACAAGTAATATTAGAGCTGCACTATATTTTTTTTGATAAATAAAATTTGCAAAAAATAATGGTATAATAACAGATATTAGCCAGTGGTATAGATAAATAAGATAAGATGGAAGTTTAGAAAAGGCCTCACGCCTTACATGGACATCTGTGTGGAGAAAATTCTTGAAGTTTATAGAAAAGTTAAATTTATAAATAATAAAAAAGGGCAACATCAGAAGAAATATAGAAATTAGTATGGGCTTTACGTTGAGTTGAATATGCTTTTTTTTTATATTTAATTTGAACGGGCTCACCATAATAAGCATAAAAGAAAAGAGTAATGTGAAAAATAAGATAGTGCCTGTATATTTAGGTTCATTTTTAAATAAAACTAATGATGGAATAATAAGGAAAATAAAGTTTAATGTATTGATAAATAGCATGAATGAAGTAGATGGTGTAAAATAGAATATAGTGAGAAAGAATATAAAAAGGAGTACACTAATAATTACTCTTTGAAAATTATAAAACACCTGATAACCTTCATAAGCAAAGTCTACTGCGCAAAATGTCCTATATGAATAGTCTATCAGCCAAAACAGTAGAAATGAGAAAAAAATTATTATTAATTTTGACTTAGATATGTTTAAGTTAAAGCCTTTTTGTATAGAAGTGAAAATATTATCTTTCATCCTCTTTTGTCTTCTTTAAATTCCCCCAAATTAAAATTATTGTGATACTTAATAAAAACGCTATTAATAGAGCTGAGGAAGCAGCTATAACCCTTGATGTTGATATTACTGCGCTGTGGTTAGTTATGTAATAAAAGCATGGTCTTGTATAAAGATATTTTGCCTTGAAAATTTTATCTTGTAGATTATTTAAACTTGGTAATAAATTAGTATTCATTTGGTTGAAAAAATAGGCAGAAGTAATTTGTGCCTTATTAGTATTAGAGGGATTTATAACTTTTAAATATGTTTGTATTACTTTTTCTTTGCCAGCGATATATTCGGGAATAAATTTATGTTCATAATTATATTCTTTAGCTACATCACTTTTGGTATTTAAATATTTTGCGATATTATCTAATAGTTTTATAAGGCAATTCGGGCTATAGCCCTTGACTGTTATTTTTACTGCTTTGTGTTTAGAATCATAAGTACTATAAAGATTTTTTATCTCTTGGGACTCTTCTGCTGTTAAATTAAAGTTATTCTTTATCCAGGTTGTATCTTTTGATCTAAAATAGCTATGTATTATACTTAATTCTTTTGAAATTAAAAAATAGTCTGGTGAAAATTCTGCGAAGTCAGAAGTAGTTGTTATACCTATTTTTGCGTAGCGGGTAACAGTATAGGTGGTTTTAAATAAAAAGATATCTATTAGGCCAGCAAAGAGTAAAGTAAGAATAGCTAATAGTATTATATTATTTTTTAGAATTTTTAGTGATTTTCCCCAACCTTTTTTTGCTAATATCTTGATACTGAAGCTATTTGAGTTAATTGTTTCGTTTATCTTGTTGAAGCTTTTTGATATTTCTTTCTTTATATCTTTTGCTTTTATTTTTGCCTCAGATTTTTGTATTATGTCATCTATTTTATTGATAATATTCTCTTTAATTTCTTCTTTGTTGAGGAGTTCCTTTGAAGAAGGAGATTTTATTTTTTCCTCCAATAATTTTGTTAGATTATTTATTTCACCCTTTATTTTATTGATTTTATCTTGAGAATTTTCTTTAACTACTTCGTCTAAAAGAGAATTTATTTTATCTAAAATTTCAATTACTGAATTTAAATTATCCATAATTAATCTCTTTAAAATTTTGGCATAAAACTATTAAATTAAAATAAAAAGGGGAAATTTTTTTTAGTAGTTTTAAAATTTTATAGTGTAGTCAAAATTGTGTAAATTCAACTTTATCTTCTCTTCACAATCACTACTTCTTTTCCGTCAAAGGTTTTATGAAATTTTATGCCGTGGGGAACGGTCAAACGGTTTTTGTATGTAAGAGCCTGTGTAGTGTCAACACTATGGTATTCTACGGTGCGTATTTGTATCTCCTTGGGGCTTATCCATATCCATTTAAACTGGTCTATAGATGCTGCGTCACGTGTCCAGGATTTTATGTCGTTGGCAGGACGCAAAGGTGCACCCCAGCAGCCTTCACCTACGTAAACTGTTCCTGTACTGTCGTCTCTGACAAAGCCTTGGTCGCCATTGCTATCTGGACGAATAGGGTATGTTATTTTATCTGTATGTGTGTCGCCTTCGATGACAAGTGGTACGCGATATTTGTATATAATCGGTGCCCAATATTTATATTGTTCAACGCCTATTCTTTTGTGAGAATAATGTGGGCGCATAGGCTTGTGATAAGCTACTATTGTCCAGAGAACAT
>JALWCU010000155.1 GCA_027015275.1 Bacteroidales bacterium
GGTCATGGCAATCTTGATGCAAATTATGAGCTCAAGAGTGATGATGATATTCTGGGTAAGTCTCTGATAGAGATGAAGATGAATTTGAGAAAAGCCAGAGAAGAAGAAGAGAAAAGACATCAAGAGTCTAAGAAAATTGGTTGGTTGCAGAATGGTATTACTGAAATCAACGAAATTCTACGTTTGCAGAGTAACAGTTTAGACGACTTGTCATTTGAAGTCATTAAGTTTTTAGTTAAATATCTTGATGCGACACAAGGAGCCCTTTATACAATAGAACAAAAAGATGGGCGTAAAGTTATTCGTCTCAAAGTAGCTTATGCCTATGATAGAAAGAAACAGTTGGAAGCCGAATTTGAAATAGGTGAAGGTCTGGTTGGTCGTGCTATAGTAGAGAAAAGAGTTGTTCATCTAAAAGATCTGCCTCAGGGATATGTCTTTGTAACCTCTGGTTTAGGCGGTGATACACCAAGCAATCTTATCATTTTACCTTTGATTTTCGAAGATGAAGTATATGGTGCTATAGAAATTTTGAGCTTTAAGGAATACCAGGAGCATCAAATTGAATTTCTAGAGCAAGCATCGTATCGTATTGCATCGTCTGTTTATAACATCATAAAGAACTTGGAATCTCAGAAACTTCTCGAGCAATTCCGCCAGCAGAGTAAGCAGATAGAAAAAAGAGAAAAAGAGCTGAGCGAACGTATGAAAGAACTGGCAGAAAAAGAACAGCAAATTTCTATACTCAAGAAACGTTATGAAAGTATCTTTTCTGCTTTGGACGCCACTTACTCACATCTAGAATATTCCAAAGATTTTATTTTGGAAGATGTTAATGAATATTTTTCCAACTCATTTGCAGTGGCAAAGAATTCTCTCTTAGGTAAGCATATAACCGAGTTGTTGCCCGAAGCTAAGGAGAGTGAAAGATGGCTGGATAGATTCATTGAGGATTTGTCTAAGGGCCTGGTTCGTCACAAGCAGACAAAATATACTTTTGGACAGAAGACATTAGTTTTTGATGAAACTTATATACCTTTGTTCGGCCTTGAAGGAGAGCTTGAGCGTATCCTCTGTATAGGCGTTAATATAGCAAAATTTAGTAACAATAAAAATGAATAATTAGATTATGGTAAGAGTAAGATTTGCTCCCAGTCCGACAGGTCCACTTCATATTGGAGGCCTCAGAACAGCATTGTTTAATTATCTTTTTGCTCGTAAGAATAGCGGAAAATTTATTTTGCGAATAGAGGACACTGATCAGATGAGATATGTGCCGGGTGCAGAAGAGTATATCGTTGAATCACTCAAATGGGTTGGCCTTGATTATGATGAAGGTCCAGACATTGGCGGACCCAAAGGTCCTTACCGTCAGAGTGAGAGAGTAGAGCTGTATCGGAAGTACGCACAAGTGCTGATCGAGAAAGGATGGGCTTATTATGCTTTTGATACACCACAGGAATTGGAGGATATGCGCCAAAGACTTCGTCAGGCAAAGTCATCTGTCCAACTTTACAATCATCTTACCCGAGGCGAAATGAAAAATTCTTTTACTCTGACGCAGGCAGAAGTAAAAGAGCGAATCGAAGCAGGGGAGAAATATGTAATTCGTTTTAATATGCCTGCTGATAAGCAAATCATAGTGCATGATATTATACGTGGTGAAGTAAAAGTGAACTCTAATACTTTGGATGACAAGGTTTTATTCAAATCAGACGGCTTTCCCACTTATCACCTTGCCAATATAATTGATGACCATTTGATGGAGATTTCACACGTTATTCGTGGCGAGGAGTGGTTGCCCTCATTACCCTTGCATATTTTATTATATGAAGCTTTTGAGTGGGAACCTCCGAAATTTGCGCATTTGCCGCTTATCCTTAAGCCAAATGGTAAAGGAAAACTGTCCAAGAGAGACGGCGATCAGATGGGCTTCCCCGTATTTCCTCTTGATTGGACAGATCCAAAGACAGGCGAAAAAGCAAGAGGTTACCGTGAATGGGGCTATTTACCCGAGGCAGTAATCAATATTCTGGCTATGTTGGGTTGGAATCCAGGTACTGACCAGGAGATTTTTACGTTGCAGGAATTGATAGAACAATTTTCTCTGGATAGAGTTCAAAAGTCAGGTGCAAAATTTGACCCTGATAAGGCGCGTTGGTTTAATCAGCAGCATTTGAGAAAAAAATCCACCCAGGAGCTTGCACAAATGTTTTTACCAGTATTAGAATCGCAGGGTATAGAGACTGATGAGCAGTATTTGTTCAGGGTCATAGAATTGCTCAAGGATAGAGTAGAGTTTATAGAGGAATTTTGGACAAAGGGCTTTTATTTTTTCGAGCCACCTAGGAGTTATGATGCCAAGGGATTGAAAAAGGCATGGAAGCAGCAGACGCCAGAGATTATGCTCGAGCTAAAGGAAAAGATTTCGCAAATAGATGATTTTACATCTGAAAATATTGAAAGGGAACTAAAGCAATGGGTTGAGTCAAAGGAACTTAGCTTCTCTAAGGTTTTCACGCCTCTGCGGCTGCTCGTTCAGGGGTCAACCTCAGGACCGCATTTGTTTGATATGTTGGAACTTATTGGTAAGAAGGAAGTTATTAGACGGATAGAAACGGGTGTCAGCACTATAAAAAGGTAATAATAAGTAGTTTATATTTCTTTAGTGCTAAAAAAGGTCAAAAATTTTTGTTTATTGTCAAATTTTCAGTTTCTTTGCACTCTGAATTCAAAATAATTAAAAAAAATAATAGATACTATGCCACATCACAAGTCTGCACAAAAGAGAATGCGTCAGGACGAAAAGCGCAGATTAAGCAATCGTTATTATGCTAAATCTACAAGAACAGCAATAAAGAAATTGCGCAAAACACATCACAAGGACGAAGCTCTGGCCATGTATCCACAGGTAGCTTCTATGATCGATAAATTGGCCAAGCGCCACATTATTCACAAGAATAAAGCTGCACGTCTCAAATCGAGACTTATGGAACATGTCAATTCTCTTGGTGAGAAAGCACACCAATAAAAATTTAGAAAGGTCTTTCGCCGTGTGCTGAAAGACCTTTTTTAATATTGTATCCATGGAAAAAGACGCAAAAATATATGTGGCTGGTCATACAGGCCTTGTGGGGAGCGCAATAGTCAGACATCTAAAAAGCAAGGGCTATAGTAATTTTGTTTTCACTCCACACAGTCACTGGGATTTGCGCAATCAACAGCAGGTTAATGACTTTTTCGACAAACAGAGACCTGATTATGTTTTCTTAGCTGCTGCTCATGTGGGCGGTATTTGGGCAAATAATGTTTATCGTGCTGAGTTTGTTTATGACAACTTGATGATAGAGTCCAATATCATACATTATTCTTATGTCTATGGTGTAAAGAAGCTTCTTTTCCTTGGCAGCTCATGTATTTATCCCAAGCTCGCACCGCAGCCTTTGAAAGAAGAATATTTGTTGACCGATGCACTGGAATATACAAACGAGCCTTATGCAATATCAAAAATTGCTGGAATAAAGCTTGCCGAAAGCTACAACATGCAGTATGGTACTAATTTTTTGTCTGTTATGCCTACCAATCTGTATGGTGAAAATGATAATTTTGATTTGGAAAAATCCCATGTACTTCCTGCTTTGATACGTAAGTTTCATCTTGGTAAGCTGTTGAAAAACAATGATTGGCAGGGTTTGCGTCAGGACTTAGATCATCTGCCAATAGAGGGTATATCGGGTAGTAGCTCAGACAAGGAAATAATTGATATTCTGCAAAAATATGGTATTTATAGCCACGGGCATGATGTTTATGTTACGCTGTGGGGGACAGGTAGTCCAATGAGGGAGTTTTTGCATAGCGATGACCTTGCTGATGCTGTTGTTTACTTGATGGAGACAGTGGACTTTGAAGATATTTTGCGAGAGGAATATAATGTTACCAGTCCTACATATCCGCTCGTTGGGCCTGAGGTGCGCAACACACATATTAATATTGGTGTGGGGGAGGATATTTCTATAAGAGACCTGGCAAACCTTGTAAAGAGCATTATTGGCTTTGATGGACAAATCATTTGGAACAAAAGTAAACCAGACGGCACACCACGAAAGTTGCTGGATGTAAGTAAATTATTTAGCTATGGTTGGCGTCCAAAAATACCGTTGGATAAAGGAATAGAGAGCGTATATCATGCCTATTTGCAAGGCAAGGCAAAGGCACGGTAAAAAGATTTGGGCCATTGATATAGCAGAACGCCCGCTGACCCTGGTCAGCGGGCGTTCTGCATAATTCTGCCTTCGCCATTTAGTGCTCGCAGGTTATTTGCGGGAGTATAAAGTCGAGGATTTTCCGTAATGATTCTTCTGGAGAGAGCTTGTCTGTCTGCACTTCTAAGTCAGGGTTATGTGGAGGCTCGAATGGTGAGTCAATGCCTGTGAAATTTTTGATAAGTCCTTTTCGGGCTTTGTCGTAAAGTCCTTTAATATCACGTTGTTCGCATACATCCAAAGGAGCATTGACATAGATCTCTATGTAATCATCTCTGCCTATTATATCTTTGGCAAGGTCTCGGATAGCCTTTGTCGGGGTGATGAAGCAGTTTATAGTTATCACGCCTGTATTTAAGAAAAGCTTAGATACTTCTGCAACACGGCGAATATTCTCGAGTCTGTCTTCCAGTCCAAAACCAATATTTCTGTTCAATCCAGCACGAATATTGTCACCGTCGAGCAGTACTGTCAGAAAACCGTGTTTGTGTAATTCTGCTTCCAGCTTGACGCCCAAAGTTGTTTTTCCTGAACCAGAGAGACCTGTCAGCCAAATGACTTTTGCACGTTGATTTAGAAGTTTCTCTTTATCCTCGCGTGTTACTATTCTTGTAGCAGGATGAATGTTAGTATTCTTATCCATTGTCAATAAGTAATTTTAGTTTGAGTACAAATTTAAAAAAAAATTGCTAAGAAGAAATTTTTACAACAAAGCCAGAATGTTTGCGTATATTGATGACTTGCCCATTGTCGAATATGAGATATTGTCCTTTTATGCCCATCAGAGTGCCTTCTATCACAGGCGTTTTGTCCAGATTGACAGATGTAATTTTTGTTGGCAGTGAAATGAATGGATAATGGATAGAATAAATTGTATTGTCCAGGTCCAGGTATTTTTTGAATTCTGGTTTTAGGAGAGCAGCGGCAGAGCGTTTTGCTTCCAGCAAGTCTATGTCTGGTGGCGATGTTGTCAGGAGCATTTTTTTCCAGAAAGTCTTATCAGAGAAATGTTGTTTTAAGTCAACTTCTATAAGTCCAGCGAGCTGGCGATATGGAGTTTTGGCAAGTTTGATAGCCAATAGAGCTCCTTGGTCTATCCAGCGTTTGGGTATCTGTGTATTGCGTGTAACGCCTACTTTAAGGTGATCAGTAACAGAGAGATATACGTAATGGTCTATGAGACAATGGCTTTTTGACCATTCCATGTTGCGTGAAATTCCTAAGTGTGCTTTGCATTTTTCTGGATAGATGATGCACGAATCTGCTTCTGGCGCAGTTATGAAGCATTTGTAGCAAAAACCTTCGCCATAAAGTTTTTTTGTCTTAGCGCCGCATCTGATACAGACTTTTTGGCCTGTATTTTCAATTTTTAATTTTTTACCAAGGAATGAGTTCAGCTCTATTTGTTGTCCGTCTGAGTTTAAGAAATATTGAATTGGATCAGAAAATTCTGCGTCAAGCTTTTTGAGCAAAACCTCGGGCATTTTTTATTCTTCTTTTTTTATCAGTTCTAATGGCACTTTCATTGAGAATTTGAAGTTTTTGCCTTCGTCATACATATCTTCGTCATATTCAGAATAATACCATTTAACTCTAACGTCGATGCCCTTGTTAATTAGATTTTCAAATTTTATAAATAGCTCGAAGACCATTTTATTAGAGGCTGAGCTAAGGATGGAGTAATCGAATTCGATGGTAAGTTTTTTTAGGCTGTTTTCATTAAGCTCGAGCCATTTTAGGATTTGACCGTAAAATTCAATGGGATTTTCTGGAAATGAAGGACCAAAGATCCTGATGAGTCCCTTTTTTAAATCAAATCTGACTTCTGGTGAGTCGTCTGTCATAGGTATTATCAAAAACTCTTTTTCTGCCATAACCCAGATTAATAGGTTTTGTTGCAATTTAGAAAAAAAAATTAAATTTGAGAATATAAAATTGAGAATATAAAACATTTGTTAAGGTGAAAACTAAGAATTTTGTATCAGATTTGGTTAATTATGAAAGATTTCATACCCGAACCATTAAATTGAATAATTTTGATTTGGGGAGTGAAAGCTACATTAGACTTCAATCAATGACTAATACATCTACGACGGATATAGAATCAACTGTAGATCAGATTACAAGGATAATAGAACAAGGTGCTGATTATGTTAGAGTTACTACTCCCACGATTAAGGATGTCATTGCTCTGGGTGAGATAAAGCGTAGGATACGTGTTAATTATGAAACACCACTCATTGCGGATATTCACTTCAGTCCCAAGGTAGCTTATAGGGCATTGGACGTTGTTGAGAAAATAAGAATTAATCCAGGTAATTTTATAGACAGGAACAAAGGTATTGAATACAATGAGAAAAAGTATAAAGAAGAGCTTACCAAAATAGAAGCTGAGTTTAAGCCTCTTATAGAGAAGGCTAAAGAGAAAAATGCTGTTATAAGGATTGGAACTAATATTGGTTCATTGTCCGAAAGGATTTTACAGAAATATGGTGCTACGCCTGAAGGTATGGTACAGGCTACTTTGGAGTATATTGATATAGCTCGGAAGTATGATTTTCACAATTTAGTAATCTCGCTGAAGGCGAGTAATCCAAGGGTAAATGTGTGGGCCAACCGGCTTTTGGTAAATAAATTCCGTCAGTTGGGTTATGATTATCCGATTCATCTTGGTGTTACCGAAGCTGGTAATGGGTTGGAAGGTAGAATAAAATCTGCTGTTGGTATTGGGGCTTTATTAGTGGACGGTATTGGAGATACCGTGCGTGTATCACTTGCAGAACCACCTGAAAACGAGATTCCTATAGCTCGTAAGATTGTCAGTCATGTCTTAAATACGCGAAATCAAGGTGAGTGGCCAAAGTTGTATAAACTTTTTTTTGAGCCTTATGAATATGAACCTCGCAAAGCAGAAAAGAGTTTTTTACCTGATTATCCAGTAGTAATAGTCGATACTGGTAGAATCTATAGTAAGTTTAAATCACCTTTTGTTCCAGATTTTGTTTTTGTTGAAGATGAGAATCTATTGGATGCTTATGATAAGGAAGGGGTAAGTACAATTTCTCGTGGAGAGAAGGCTACGGCATATAATGTAGATTTGAATGATCTGGAAGTAGTACATAAAAAGCCTGTATTTGTAAATGTTAATTTACAGGCGATAACAAGCCGTGGAGGTCTGGGTAAGCTGAAAAAACTTAAGGATTCTGTTCTGGTTTTCATTCCCCACAGTGAGAATGTTGTTGCAGAATTTAGGCTCTTTGTTAGCAAGTTGATTGACAATAAGATAAATTTACCTGTTATCCTGAAGCTGAAATATAGTGATGATGCCGAGACAATTGCTATTAAGGCTGCTATTGATAGTGGAGTATTTTTTATTGATGGACTGGTCAATGGTATTTGGCTACAGACTACTGGAGAGCATAATCCTTCCGAA
Source organism: Bacteroidales bacterium (assembly GCA_027015275.1). Classification (GTDB taxonomy): domain Bacteria; phylum Bacteroidota; class Bacteroidia; order Bacteroidales; family S143-33; genus S143-33. Next base: position 7,696 of record JALWCU010000155.1, read on the forward strand.
CTTACCAGAATAGGTTTTGAAATCTTACAAGCAGCAAATGCAAGAATAAGTAAAGCCGAGATAATTGCATGTCCCAGTTGTGGCCGTAGTACTTTTGATGTAGAGAAGATAACTAACCAGATAAAGGAAAGATTTGGGAATTTAAAAGGCATAAAAATTGCAGTTATGGGTTGTATAGTTAACGGTTTGGGCGAGATGGCTGATGCTGATTATGCTTATGTAGGCACAGGGAAAGAATTAATCTCACTTTATTATAAAAGAAAATTAATAAAAAGGAATATTCCATCAGATAAGGCTCTGGATGAGCTCGAAAGCTTAATAAAAAATCAGTCATTTGGTCAAAAAAATATATAGTTTTACGTAAATCATGCCTTAGCTTTGACTAAAAATGTTAGAATTTTGTATTATGTTCACGATTGAAAATATTTTATTAAGTTATGAGAAAATTATTTTTGGTAATATACTTTTTTTCTCTTTCCATAGTGGCATTTGCTGGAGCCCCAGATAAGCAGATTGTCCTGAAAGGTATTTACCAGGGGGAGAATCTGTATGTAATGAATCCTTTTGCACCAAGTGGTATTGGCTTTTGTGTATTAGAAGTAACAGTGAATGGTAAAGTTACTACGGATGAAATAAATTCAAGTGCATTTGAAATAGACCTTTCAGTTTATAATTTCAAAATCGGCGACCCAGTAACAGTAGTGATAAAGCACAGGAATGGCTGTCTGCCCAAGGTATTAAATCCCGAGGTTATTCGACCACGCCCGACTTTTAATATTGAAAGTATAAAAATTGATCCTCAACATAGCCGTCTGGTATGGATAACAACTGGTGAACTGGGCTCTTTACCATTTATTGTTGAGCAGTATAGATGGAATAAATGGAGTAGGGTTGGCAAAGTACAGGGTAAAGGCACGCCTGGGCTTCACTCTTATTCATATCCAGTGCATTTTAATTCGGGGCTTAATAGGTTCAGAGTCAGACAGGTGGATAAATTTACCCGCCAGTCGCGTTTTTCTTCGACTGTTACCTTTATGTCAAAGAGTCCGCCTGTTACATTCAAACCGGGCAATGGCAGACGTGTAGAGGACAAAATCATATTTTCTGCACCCACTGATTATGAAATTTATGATTATTACGGCCGGCTAAAGAAAAAAGGGTATGGCAGAGAAGTGAATGTATCAACTCTGCCAAGGGGTTCATATTTTATCAATTATGATAACAAAACCGAGGTTTTCTACAAAAGGTAAGTGCAGTGGCTGATATTCATAAATTTGGGCGGCAAGGTGAGAGACTTGCCGCAGATTTTCTCATTTCCAAAGGCTATACTATCGAACAAAGAAATTACCGTTGGAATGGCATTGAGATAGATATTATTGTCCAGAATCAAGACTACATAGTATTTGTGGAAGTAAAGACTCGGCATAATCGTCTTGAAAATCCAGAGCATTTCTTACCTAAGAAAAAACAGTTGAGAATGGTAAAACTTGCTAACTTTTACGTTAATAACAATGGCATTGACAAAGAAGTTCGCTTTGATCTGATCATTATTGACTGGAAAAATCAACAGCCCCAGATTACGCATATAGAGCAAGCTTTCTTGCCTGCCTGGTAATCTATTTTAAACAGCATTGAATTGTGTTTGATCAAAGACAATAGCTTCATATACAAACAATTCGGCATAACGCCAGCAGTCATAATCCAGCCCTGCTTTGTATTTACAGCAATATCCTACGAATTGCTCTCTGTCCCAATTATTCTCTGTAGCAACTTGAGGCAGGAGCGTGCCAGAATTTATGCCATGTCTGACGTAAATTCCATGCTTGCCTACTTGTACCTCTTGTAGAGAGTTTATGCGTTGCAGGGGCGTGAGAACAGATATTTCTATTGTAATATCGTCTAATTCATCTATTGTAACAGGTGGAAAACGTGGATCTTCGGTAGCGGCTGCTATTGCCATTTGTTGGACAACCTGCCACAGAGGCTCGGATGGCATAAAGCGGCCGATGCAGCCGCGTAATTTGTTGTTTTTTTTAAGAGTGACAAAGGCACCTAGATGTTTTTTTAGATTACCAGAAAATTGGGAGTCATCTATCTGGAGTATAATTCTATTTTTAATGTATGATTCAAGTGTCTGTCGAGATAGTTTGAGTAGATTGATTTTATCTTCGTCGCTAAGTTCAAAGTTAGGGTTGTCTTTATTTTTATGGTCAAGGATGATGGCGTTGTATCCTACAACCTGGTAATGGTCGCCGTAGATTGAATCGCCTGAGTTTTGGTAAATGATGTGTTTGAAAGTCAGGTTTTTGTCTTTCTGGGCAAGATACATAAGTGTGAGAGTAGCAGACCAGCCGCAAATGCTCGTCGCCAGGTTGTGGTAGCCGAGTAATTTATTTTCTTCAATGACAGAAAGAAATCTTTCTGGGTCTCCTGAGATTATTGCTTGAGCAGTTTTTTTATCTACTTCTTTAGCTTCTTCATAAGTAGGATAATGTGAGAAATCTGTGCTTACCACGAAAAGATTTTGGTCATTAAAGTATGGTTCTAAAGCACTGGCTATTTGCTTAATGGCGTCTATGTTGTAGGTGCCGATTATTATAGGGATTATTTTGAAGGAATTTTTTAATTTATAATATAAGAATGGTAGCTGTACCTCGAGTGAATGCTCTGAAACATGTGCTTCGGGACTAAAAGAAAACACGTCATACGTATCTATAAGGTACTGTGCTATTTTTTTATTAACAGGGATTTTACCAAATGGCATTATGTAATTTCCTCCGGGATAGATTGATGCGCCTTTGAGATAAACATGATGACTGGTGCCAATGAGGAATATATTTTCGTAATTTTTGTTTTCATTGAGTTGGTTGTAGGCACTGGCAGCAACGTGACCTGAAAAGATATATCCGGCGTGAGGGGATATAATACCTCTAACATTGTTGGCTACTCTTGGTTTGGCTTGTGAGAAAAGTTTTTTGACTGTTCTCTCTAGTTCTTCTGCGTCGGCAGGATAAAATTTTCCATTAACAGCTGGTTTCCTGTCAGGTATTTTGTGTTTTGTTTCCCCAGCCATGACTTTATTATTTTTTTATTTTAGCTTCAATATTGATTGTGATAGGAATAATTAAGTTAGTTTCGATTATAATTTTTTCTTTGGCAATAGAATCTGTAATGACTTTTGGGTCTATACCGATAAAAAGTTGGGTTTGGCTTAGAGGCTGAATAAGTTTGTCTCTGACAGAGACAAGAAATCCTTCAGGGGTCTTGATATTACATATCTTGACGCTATTTTTCCTGTCGTTTTTTATGATAAGCTTTATGAATCTCGGTTGGCCAGGAGTGTTGTATATCACGAGGCTATCAGGGACGATAACGTCAGTATTGGTTATGCGGATGATATTATCGTCATTCTGTGAGAATAAGGTAAAGGAGGAACTTATTAATATAAAAATGATTACAAGTATTTTGTTTATTTTCATCATTTTTGATATGTATTTTTACCAAGATAAAAAAAAATGAATATTTTTGCAATTAACAATTTGTAATTACGTTAGATAAATGAAGTTTGCCATTTTTGGTAGGAATTTTCCAGAAAGTTTCAATGATGCCATTTATAGGTTGTTTGAGAAATTGAATCGGTATTCTGTCCAAATATATGTATATGAACCGTTTTTTGAATTTATACGTAATAATCTCTTTATTTTGCCAAAAATAGAAGATACTTTTAGGACAAAGGATGATTTGGATAAAGGGAATATAGATATTGTGTTTAGTATAGGGGGAGATGGGACTTTTTTGGAATGTGTATCATTTTTGGAAATGACTAATATACCTGTAGTTGGTATAAATAGTGGACGGTTGGGTTTTCTCGCATATATTTCCAGAGATGAGCTGGACTTGGCTCTTGAGATGATAATAAAGGGTAAATATAGCATAGAGAAGAGGACAATGATAACGGTTGAGACGGAAAATGATGTTTTTGGGAGATTTAATTGTGGACTGAATGAGATTATAGTGCAGAAGAAGGATACAAGCTCTATGATAAGTGTGGATGTTTATATTAATGATGATTATATGACTACATATTGGGCTGATGGATTGATAGTTTCAACGCCAACAGGTTCTACTGCGTATTCACTGAGTGCAGGAGGTCCGATTGTAGTTCCAGAGTCTGAGAATTTTGTTATAACTCCAATAGCTCCACATAATTTGACAGTTAGGCCTATAGTATTACCTGATAGTGTTAGAATACGGCTGACTATTAATGGACGTAGTGATGAATTTTTAGCTGCCCTGGATGCGAGAAATGTTTTTCTCAGAAATGGTATGGATTTGTTGATAAGGAAGGCAGATTATAAGTTAAATATGGTTCGTTTGCCTCATATAGGTTATTTCTCTACACTTAGAAGTAAGTTAATGTGGGGTATGGATAAGAGAAATTATTAATCTTTATTTAAAATTTTTGTAGAATACATACGTTATAACACAATATAAACAGAAAGCTCATGAGAAAAGTTGTACTCATATTGGTTGGTGTTTTTTTGAGTGTAACAATGATTTTTTCACAAGACTGGAAAAGTGATGCTCAAGCGATATTTTTTGGTACAGGAACGAATAACTATATGGGGGATTTAGGCGGTGGGAAAAAGGATGCTGCACATTTTCTGGGAATAAGAGACTTGGATTATCAGAATACAAGGCCCACATTTCAGTTTGGTTATCGTTTGAGAATAGCAGATATGATAGCTATAAAGGCGTTCACTTCTTATGCTCTAATTTCTGGTAATGATGCAGCCTCTGGACAGATTGGTCGCCGTTCGAGGAATCTAAGTTTCCGTTCACCAGTTATAGAGTTAGGAGGGCAGTTTGAATATTATTTTTTGAAGGAAAAGG
>JALWCU010000156.1:0-770 GCA_027015275.1 Bacteroidales bacterium
AAATTTTTGCTGTAACAAAAACCTCTATCTCGCTCCCAAGCCCTTTCGCTGCAAAACTGGCTCGATGGGTGAGAATATCTATTTTTTCATTTTTAGCGGTATTCTTTTTATAGAATACTCTTTTGTCGATCCAGATGCAGCAAAAGAGCTTCAAAAAGTTCTCACTCATGCTCTTAGCGTCTTGGAAAAATCGCTATAGTTTTGACGAATCGCTTCATAGAGCACTACCCCTACACTTACAGCCAGATTGAGGCTTCTGCCCTTTTTTGTCATAGGAATCGTCACTGCATGAGGCCAATTTTTTTGCATCAACTCCACTGAAAGCCCCTTTGTCTCGCTTCCAAATATCAAATAATCACCAGGTTTATAGGAGACTTCAAAATAGGGCTTATGTGATTTCGTGGTGGCAAAGAAGCAGCGCTTCATATCCACACTCTTTGCAAACTCCTCCAAGCTTTTCCATACTACTAGATCGAGTCTGTGCCAATAATCGAGTCCAGCACGCCTCAGGCTCTTTTCATCCAACGAAAACCCAAGTGGCTCTACTAGATGCAATGTTGCGCCTGTATTGACGCATATCCTTCCAATATTTCCGGTATTGGGAGGAATTTGCGGATGGACAAGTACCACGTTAAACATCCAAAAATTCCCTGAGCTTCTTAAAGACCCTCTTGCAATTCACCTCGCCTTTGCATCCATCGATATCCACCTCAAAAGATTCGTTGCAAAAATCGCCAATTTTTTGGTATTTTGCATTTTCGAGTCTATAC
>JALWCU010000156.1:780-1270 GCA_027015275.1 Bacteroidales bacterium
CTTTTCATCTCTATAGGCTGAAGAGCTCGATACAATTTCTACTATAAGTTTTGGCGCTTTGATGATATTGGCCGCAAGAGCGTCTTTCCACACGACACTCAGATCCGGACGCACCACATTTTCTTTATTGATAATGTAATCCTCTTCTACCAGTACAAAGCAGTTTTTGCACTCTTCCAATATTTGGCTTATAGCTTTTGCAAACTCTGCTAAAAGTATCTGATGCGCGCTCACAGGACTTGGCGCCATTGCATAGGGCGTGCCATCGATAAGCTCCCAATCCCCTTGCCACTTTCTATAATCATCCACCGTGTAGCGCTCAAAAACTTCAGCTCGCATAATCTTCCTTTAAAATATCACCGTCTTGTTTGCATAGACAAAGATCCTATCCTCAATCGCTAGATGCAAGGCGCGCGCGAGCACTACCTTTTCGATATCGCGTCCAGCTTTTCGCATCTCCTGCCAACTAAAGGTGTGATCGACAGGCAAT
>JALWCU010000157.1 GCA_027015275.1 Bacteroidales bacterium
AATAATACCCGGGCAGTTTGGTCCAATTGTACTCATCCCCTTTTTTGTAGCATACATCTTAGCATACATCATATCCTTTACAGGAGCTCCCTCTGTAATAATTACAGCAAGCTCAATACCAGCATCAGCTGCTTCCATTACTGCATCAGCTACAAATGCAGGTGGAACAAATATCATACTTACAGTAGCTCCAGTACTATTTACTGCCTCTTCTACTGTATTAAATACAGGCTTACCCAAATGCTCTTGCCCACCTTTACCCGGAGTTACACCACCAACTATCTGAGTGCCATAATCCATACATTGAGAAGCATGAAATGTTCCCTCTTTACCAGTAAAACCTTGAACGATAACTTTTGTATCCTTATTTACTAAAATACTCATAATTACTCTCCTTTAGCCGCAGCTACCACTTTTTTAGCTCCATCTGCGAGGCTCTCTGCGGTAATAATATTTTCTATATTTGCATTCTTTAAAATCTCTGCTGCTTCAAGAGCATTGGTTCCATCAAGTCTTACAACAACAGGAACATTTACCTCTGTCATCTTTGTAGCTTCAAGTATTCCATTTGCAACTCTATCACATCTTACAATTCCACCAAAGATATTTACAAAAATTGCTTTTACATTAGGGTCTTTTAAAATAATTTCAAAACCTTTTGCTACTGTCTCTGGGTTTGCTCCGCCACCCACATCTAGGAAGTTAGCAGGTTCTCCACCTTCGTGCTTGATAATATCCATTGTAGCCATAGATAATCCTGCACCATTTACCATACAGCCTACATTACCATCAAGTTTTACATAACTTAGACCATATCTTTTTGCTTCTACTTCTGTAGGCTCTTCTTCACTTAAATCTCTCATATCTTCGATATCTGGATGTCTGCCAAGAGCATTATCATCAAATCCCATTTTTGCATCAAGTGCCAAAAATTTACCATCACCTGTTTTGATAAGAGGGTTAATCTCTATCATCTCAGCATCATTATCAATATATACATCATATAGAGCTTTTGCAAATTTGATAAATGCACCTACTTCCTCTTTTGGCAAACCAAGACCAAATGCCAATTTTCTACCATGATAACCTTGGAAGCCAATTGTTGGGTCAATATTGATTTTTACAATCTTTTCAGGAGTTTCAGCAGCAACTTTTTCAATCTCCATACCACCTTCTGTTGAAGCCATCATTACAGGCATCTCTGAAGCTCTATCCAAAAGCATACCAAGATAAAATTCAGATTTGATATCTGCACCCTCTTCTATAT
>JALWCU010000158.1 GCA_027015275.1 Bacteroidales bacterium
CGAGATTCCTGTGCTCGCTAATTCCCTGTATATCATGGAAATTATCACTGACTCGCAATACTTTAAATTCATCAAAATCTTGAACAAATGAAACAAAAAGTATTAATTTCTGTTTTCATTGTCTTTGCATTTTTCTCAGCAAAGGCACAGTATTTTGCTGATTATCAGTTATCATATATTAAGTCTTTTTCAGACTCACTAATTGTCAAGCTTGACATGTTTTCTGACATTCCGCCAGCCAATAATTTTGATATAGAGGAAAGCATATCCAGGTTTTCTGACCTTTTCACTGACCCTATAAAAGACATAGTCTATAATGATATAAAACAGAAGCCCAAGTTTATATCGGTATTTAACTATACGGAACTAATGAAAAAGGTTTTCCCGCAGGGTCTCTCTGTCTCATATATTTTAGACTCTGCTGTTTTTTATTTACCACAAAAAATAGACGACACTACGTTCATTATTCATGTAAAAATCCCCAAATATTTAGCAGGTTTAACGCAAAATTCGAAGATCAGATACGTATCTTATATGGCCTATCTTACAATTCAATTTAATTACTCAAACTATAATTTCACAAATTTCAAACTGACTAAGATTAATGACTACCGTGTTATTCTGAATCAGATAAGTGACAAAAAAATGAGAGGATTGCACGTCGGATTTAGCACTAACATTTATACAACCGACTTTAATCTGAAATCAAACAAAAGTTACTACCAAAGGACTAACACATATATGACCAATTTTGGACTAGGAGCGAGTCTTGCATGGTTTGTCAGTTCCCATTTGGCTCTGGGTATTGGAGCTAACTTCTTATATACCAGGACATACTCAAAAGTTACAAGCGACAATTCTAACATAGAAAAAACACCACAGTATGATTCTGATAGCGATTTATATTACCTTTTCGTTAACTCTGACCTAGAAGAAATCTTTTCTCATGAAATAATTGCGCTACCAATAAGTTTAATTTTTAAGTCTGGTCTATACAACAAGACAGGTATATGGGCAAAGCTGAGTGTAGCCCCAAATTATCTTATTAGTTCAGAACTTTATGTTACTGGCAATTCATCAAGAAGCGGTTATTATCCAGAATATAATCTACTGATTAACAATTTACCAGACTATGGTTTTGGGAATTTGACTTATAATAACAAGTTTCCGACAAACTTCAATAAACTCATTTTCACTGCTGATGTTTCCCTGGGAGTTGCAATTCACATTAAATCACTATCATACCTAATATTAGCCGCTAACTATTCTCAAAGCATTAGTCCAATCGGCTACAAAAAGTCTATATATCTTGACGATTATTACACTAATTGTGGTCAACCCAAAAATCTCTCTCTAAAAAACTTTGGAATAACATTATCCTATAACATAAAACTATAAAATATAAAAAAATGAAACGCCTAATAACATATTTGTCTTTGTTAATATTAACAATGACAGCAACGTTTGCCCAGGAATATGATCAATTGATAGTAACATATACAGGCAAAAATGCACTCATCAGCGTTCAAAAAAGTGATTTTTCCAAAAACACATTTGAACTTGCACTTAACATAAAGTGGGTCAACAATAATCTTCAGCCAACACCTGCACCCAAAGATGTCCTGGGCGTACATCTGGCTAAAATAAAGACATCGCCAGAAAACTCTCTTGTCCTGCTAAATACTGGCGAATACTCTGATTTCTCAAACAAAATAATTAATCTTAAATTCAGTATTAATCCAAGATTTTCAGGAGGCAATGTAAAAATTGAGATACCCATCGTAACATCACCCAGCATTACGGAAGCAAATAACCTGGTAATAAAGCCACCTCTGTTCACTAAACCACAAATTCTAACAGTAAACTATTACATAGATAGCTCGAAAATCGTAGATGTATTTCCACCAACACTAGAGGTTCTCTACCCCAAAATAAATCCAAACATTGACAAAGACTATCCTGTTGTCAATAGCAAATATATAGAATTTCACCTGAGTGCTGTGGACAAAAGCGGCGTCAAACAAGTACTGATAGACCACAGACTGGCTAAAATGCAATTCCCTGGGCACTTTGTACAGGACATTAAACTATCAACAGGACTGAATACCATTCATATAGAAGCTACTGACAACGTTGGAAACAAAGCAACCCTCGACTACGATATTTTGTGTACATACCAATACGATATCAATCTGCATGGAGGAAAATTCTATGCAGTTCTAATTGCCGAAAATGACTACAAAGACGATAATATACCAGACCTGAATAACCCTATCCATGATGCACAAAAACTTTATAATGTCCTTGTCAAGGATTATTCCTTTGACACCAGTACTGTCTTTTTCATGAAAAATCCCACACGTTCGCAGATAATACGTACACTCGACCAGCTATCTAATAACATCACTGATAATGACAACTTATTAGTTTTCTATGCAGGCCACGGTTATTGGGATGAATTCAAACAAATAGGCTACTGGATGCCATCCGATGCCAAACTCAATGACAAAAGTACATGGCTAAGAAATAGTACAATAAAAGATTATATCGGTGCCATCCATAGCTTGCATACGCTCCTAATTACTGACGCTTGTTTCAGCGGTTCGATATTTAAAACACGTGGTATACAAGAGGCTAAAAAAATAGTTGCCTATCAAAAAATTTATCAGTTGCCCAGCCGAAAAGCTATGACCAGCGGGACATTAAAAGAAGTGCCTGACAAAAGTATTTTCCTCGAGACTCTGGTCAATCAGTTACGAGCTAATACCAGCAGATACCTGCCCGCCAGCCGTCTCTTCGAACAAGTTAGATTTGCCGTACTTAACAATACTCCCAATGTTCCACAATACGGTACCATTCAGGATGTCGGTGACCAGGGGGGGGAATTTATCTTCATTCACAAAAAATAGCATAAAAGCGTCAGTATGAAAAAAGCTGCCTTTGTAGGCAGCTTTTTTCATATTCATATTAAAAAATTGGACTATAACACATCCTCACGATCGCTAAAGTAACGCATAAACTGAACACGCTCGAACATTGCAGGATTCTTAACCTTATCCTGACTCATAATGCCACGAAAATCATCTATTGTTTTGTAATTGTACTTATCCATGTACTCAGCCAAAAATTCATTCATTTGCTTGATACGAGAAGGACCATGTTTGTATATTGTAGAAACAACTTCTACTGCACTAGCACCAGCAAGGAGCATCTTAACCAGGCTACGTCCGTCATGAACACCTGTAGAAGCTGCCAATGTACATTGTACTTTACCCGATGTAATTGCAATCCAACGAAGTGGAACAATGTATTCTGTATCTTCACTAAACACGTGCGCTGCACGAACTTCACGCTTATCTATATCAAAGTCAAGGTTATAATGACGGTTGAACAATACTATGCCATCAATACCTGTCTTAGATAGATTTACTATAACATTTGCTAAACCTGTGAAATACTGTGTCATCTTAACTATTAGCGGTACTTTAACCACTGAACGTACCTGCTTGACAATATCAAAATATTTTTCTTCCAGTTCCTGTGATGTTTTGTCAATATCACTTGGCATGATAAAAATATTAAGCTCAAGAGCATCAGCACCTGCTTCTTCCAGTCGCTTTGCAAAGCTTGTCCATTCATGCGCAGAAACACAGTTGACACTTGCTATAACAGGGATGGATAGATTGGCCTTAGCCTCTTTGATCAGATTAAGATATTTGTTAATGTTATCTTGCTTGATTTTGTAATCAAAGTAGTCTAAGTATTCATAATCATAACCATACTTTTCTGCTTCCTTAGCATATTCATTGTACTCGAAAACTATCTCTTCTTCAAAGATAGATTTGAGAACAACAGCTCCTGCACCGTTTTCTTCAAGCTTCCGAAGATTGCTCAATACTGAAGTAAGTGCAGAACTACCTACAATAACTGGACTATTTAATTCTAAACCGGCAAATTTGGTTGAAATATTAGCTGCCATATTTTCTTATTTTTTAAATTTATATTTCTGGCTAAATTTAGTAATAAAAATTGATATTAAAAATCAAATTCAAATAATAATCATTGTTGCCAACCGTAATTACAAGATTTATATCATTTTGACTTAAATCTTGTTTAACAGCAACTCTTACTGCCTTGTAGAAAATCTCCTAAAAAACCAACCACGACAAAATCATATCACTAATGACCTTGCCAGTAGCTGGGTTCAAAGTAGAGCCATGCAAACTATGCGGTATCAAATAAATCACGATCATAACCAGAGCAGCACCGACAGTCCACCAACGCCTTGCCTGCTTCCTATTGGCTAAAATAGCTGCAAGCCAACCTATGAACATTATTAGCGTCTTATTATCAGTCAAATCCCATCCATTAGGTATGCCTGTCCACCATTGGCCAAAAGCATGATATTGTACTATTGGACCAAAAATAAACCCGCCTATTATCAATAAAATAAAACTCCATATTTGAACCTTCCTAAAACTCATATCGTCAAACAACGCTAATAGCCCAGCAGTTACTCCCAGGAACAACGCAAAAAACATTAACAAAATATGCGTAATCAATACACCAGATGGTACGTCCCCCTTAAACCGTATAATAACTGGCTTTGCCTTGCCCGTATAAACAGTATCCTTGCCCTTATACAACTCAACATAATACTGCATTTTACCCGCTGGCGGTAACTGTGTGATGAGCCCCATTAGTGTATCTCCTACCCTTCTCAGATGCAAGGCTGTATAACCTGTATTCAAAGGATAAACACGCTGATATACAAAACCATAGACCAGTGTATCTGGCATTACTATCTTTACCACCGCATCAGAACTCGTGCTGTGAGTACGTGGATATTGAAATTCTATAGTCTTTCCTGCATAAGTAAACTTCTCTGTAACAGGATAAGTAGGTCCAGTTACCCGCTGATAATAAGCGAATAAAATAGTTAATACAAAAGCTAAAACCCAAATAATAACTCTTTTCATGTCTTTCAATTTTTTTATGTTTAAGCATTAAATAAAAAATCTGCTAATGTAAAAAGATTTGCATAAACAAATGGCGTTCTGGACATCAATCTCCAGGCGCTATTATGGCCATTGCTGACCATAAAAAAATGTGCGCCCAATGACTGGGCTATGTCAAGGTCATGCTCTGTGTCGCCGATAAACAAAGCCTTTGCTGGTTCAATTCTGTTTTGTTCAAAAAATGCCTTGGCCAGATGCTCCTTGCCGTGCGCCATGTCGTCATCAAGCCCTATAATCTGCACAAAATATTTTGTCAGGCCAAAACGCTCGACGTCCTGCCTTAGACTCTCTACCCGCCGCGCTGAGATTAATACCTGCTGCTTTCCTGCCTTTTCCAGAGAAGCCAATAATTCTATTGCGCCAGGCTGAAGATTAATTTCTGCACGCCGCTGGTTGTATATGTCTATAAAACGCTGTCCTACCTGCTCAAAACTTATTTTTTTAAAATCAAACCCTGCACGGCGATAATATTCCTTTACTGGGAAAACGAAGATATTCCGGTAGGTCTTAAGCCCTATTTCTGGCAGGTTATGTTCTCTGAGCAGCTGGTTCATTATATCTACACAAAGTTGAGCATCGTCTATTATTGTACCGTTCCAGTCCCAGACAATATGTGTGATTTTATCCAAAAAGCTCTTTGTCTCCATCTTAGTATATGCCTGTGTAATTAAACGGTGTTATTTGCCTGAGCTCTTCCTTGACCTGTTCGCTAATATCCAGAGAATCAATAAACTGTTGTATTGTCTGACGGGTTATTCTCTCGTTGGTACGTGTCAGCTCTTTGAGCTTTTCATAAGGCTCTGGATAGCCCTCACGCCTGAGAATAGTCTGTATTGCTTCGGCCACCACAGCCCAGTTATTCTCCAGGTCTTGTGCTATTTTCTCTTTATTTGCTTCGACCTTAGACAGCCCCTTTAATAAAGATTTAATAGCAATGATAGTATGTGCAAAAGGCACTCCCAGATTTCTGAGCACAGTAGAATCTGTCAAATCCCTCTGCAGACGCGAGACAGGTAGCTTATTAGACATAAAATCAAAAAAAGCGTTGGCCACGCCAAGGTTACCCTCAGCATTCTCAAAATCTATAGGATTGACCTTATGCGGCATAGTAGATGAACCGACCTCGTTCTTGACCACCCTTTGCTTAATATATTCCATTGAGATATAAAGCCACATATCTTGAGCAAAATCCTTGAGTATAACATTGATTCTGCGCACATTATCCATCAGAGCAGCAAGATTGTCATAATGCTCTATCTGCGTGGTAGTCTGGCTACGCTCAAGGCTAAGAACATGATTCACAAATGAATTAGCAAACTGCTCCCAGTCAATATCTGGATATGCAACTTTGTGCGCATTAAAGTTACCCACAGCACCTCCGAATTTCGCACTAAATGGCACTAACCGTAACAGCCCCATTTGTTTCTGAAGACGCTCTATATAAACTTCGATCTCCTTGCCCAGCTTTGTCGGTGAAGCTGGCTGTCCATGAGTATGCGCAAGTATTGTTATGTCTGCCCACCTGGAAGCTATATCATAAAGCTTACGTATTAGCTCATCGAGCTGCGGATAGTACACAAAATGCATGAATTTGAACAAGGCATAAGGAATTGCCGTGTTGTTTATATCCTGTGATGTCAGTCCAAAGTGGATAAATTCCTTGTAACGCCCATAGCCCAGGTCATCCATTTTTTGCTTGATGTAATATTCTACTGCCTTGACGTCGTGGTTGGTTGTTTTCTCTATATCCTTAATTTTCTGTGCTTGCTCAATATTGAAATTACGATAAATTTTCCTGATATTCTGAAAATCCTTTTTCTTCAGGTCGGCAAGCTGTGGTAAAGGAATCTGGCACAAGGCTATAAAGTACTCTATCTCAATAACTAAACGAAAACGTATCAGGGCATATTCTGAAAAAAACTCAGATAAATCTTCGACTTTGTTCCAATATCTCCCATCTATGGGAGATATAGCTTTTAATGGCTCAGGCATTATACTCTATCTAACAATTTGCTCTCAAAGTTAAAATAAATTGTCTTTTTGCTAAAATTTAGAATCTATAGTTTAAAACTCCTTAGGCTGCTTGCTTCAAATTCTTTAGTAAAGAAGCTGATAATTCTAGATGTTCTTTCTGTAGGCTTTGGGTCTTGGCATCCTGTGCAATGGCACGTAATCTAAGGATTTTCTTACCTCCAAAAGGCTTATAATCAATGGCTTTTAGAGTTTTACTGGCAATGACTTTACCACTACAGAGAAAATAAACCAGGACTTTGCCGTTTCTCTCATCGCTAATGGCAATAGGCTGATTACTAAGATAAAAATAAGTAACCCTCTCCTTTACTTTCTTAGCAGAGCTATAAGTAATGCCCTCTATAGCATAAATCTTCTCGCCTCTGACAAATTTCATCTTACCCACAACTTTTTTAACAGTAGTAAAACCGTCCTTCATGGACATTTCAAGACAGGTCATAAATCACTATCGTACTGCAAATTAGGAATATAACTCTCAATTTTGCTTACAGTCATTTTTGCATGCAGAAGAAGGGAAAAATAATGATTGTTGCTAATGCCATGAATCTTTTCATAACACTTAAATTTTGTGTATTTGCAAACGTGGACGAAAAAAATGGATACTTTAATGTTTAAATTAAACTAAAAAGTTTTATTTTAGTTTAAGAAATTTAAAATTTTTTCTTATGAAGCACAAAATCTTAGTTCCTATAGACTTCGGGTCTCAGTCCCTTATTGCATTAGAATATGCACGTTTCTATGCAAAGCGCATAGATGCCAAACTTCTTCTTCTAAATGTACTGGAAGAAAGCGGCATTTTACAAAAATTTCTCACTCCAGACCTGGAAGATAAGATGGCCAACCAAGCCAAGATGGCGCTCAAAGGTATAGTAGGCGAACGCTTAGCTGACGTAGAATATGAATATTGCGTACGTGTAGGCAAGCCTTATGAAATAATAGAAAAAGTAGCAGAAGAAAATAAACCGTTAATGATTGTAATGGGAAAAACTGAGAAACTATCCCTTAAACAGAAATTTGTGGGTTCCAACACATTACATCTAATCGAAGAAACACAGTTTCCAGTAGTCTCTGTCCATGGCATAAAAGCAAGCGAAGACTTAAATAACACCATTTTGCTTCCTTTGGATCTGGCACGACCTATAAAAGAACAGGTCAATGCTGCAATAGACTTTGCAAAACTGTTCAATGCCCAGATTTTTGCTCTAAGTGTTGATATAAAGGATGACCTCGCCTACGAGACAAAACTACTTACTCAGATGCACAAACTTAAACAGACCATCGAACAAGAAGGAATAATATGTGAAACTAAAATAGTTGAAGGCAAAAAGTCGGACATCATCGACATAATCATAAATTACGCAGAGCAGCTAAAGCCTCTGCTCACGGTGATAATGGTAAGAGACGAATCCAAATTTAACCAATGGACAATAGGCAGCACAGCAAGAGATATCATACGCTCATTGGAATATCCCGTGATGAGCCTAAAGCCATGGGATGAGAAAACCGAACACCATCCATTCATCAAACTGATTGTTGATCCGCTTAATATTTTATAAACAGAGGATAAATGTCTGATTTTGCTAAAATATTAATAGCGATTGGACTGCTACTCGTCATTATTGGCGTGCTGATTCTAATTTTTGGAAACGTTTTTGCATGGTTTGGTAAACTACCAGGTGATATCCACATAGATAAGAACAATGTTAAGATTTTTATTCCCTTTACCAGCATGGTTTTACTTAGCATTATTCTATCTGTAATTATAAATCTGGTAATCAAAATATTAAACAAATAAACTCACGACCATGGCAAGACACAAATTTCTATTTCCGTTTATTCTACTTTTACTTGGCATATTCGCTATCTTTGTAGCAGGTATCTTCGGGTTAATGCACAATCCTTGGGCAAAATATCTACTTTACGGTGGCGTAGCCTCGCTAATTATTTCCCTAATCTGGTTCGTTATAGGAAAACTAAAGGAAGAGTAAAAATTGAATTCATACCCCCATGGGTCATAATGCCGACTTGACCTTTAGTTCCGTGCAAAAATTTGGTATAAAAATACTGTTGATATTGCGCACTATTAAAAAAATTGCGGATCCCAAAGATCCGCAATTTTTTTTCAACGTAAACACTTTACTTAGCGTTGACATGCTCTGCTTTGTGGATGAGCTTAACCTTTTCCATGCCTACTCCAATAGCCTTTTCATTAAGAGGAATGAGATGGTGATGTCGCTCAGGCAGAGACTTGAGCAATCCTTTATGGACATTTTCAAGTTTTACTATAGGTTTGAGCTTCAGGTATGCACCCAAAGCAACCATATTCAGGACTTTTGTGCTACCCAGAGCAGCACCTTCTTTTGTAGCGTCTATCTGGTAAATATCGATATCCTTTCGCTCAGGATGCCGTGTGATACCGTTGGGGTCATAAAGCAATAGACCGCCTGGCTTTACCTTTGGCTCGAACTTGTCTAAAGACTGCTGGTTAAATACAATAGCAGTGTCATAGACATTCAGCACGGGAGAGCTTATACGCTCATTACTAAGGATAACCGTAACATTTGCTGTACCGCCACGCATCTCAGGACCGTAGGAAGGGAACCAGCTTACTTCCAGGTCTTCCATAATGCCAGAATAAGCCAGGATTTTACCCAGACTCAAGACTCCTTGTCCACCGAAGCCGGCTATGATGATTTCTTCGTTCATAGTTATCGATTTTTAGTTTTTGAAAAAAAATTAGTCAAGACCAACATCTTTAAGGTCTCCAAGTGGATAATAAGGAAGCATGTTTTCTTCCAGCCATTTGATAGCTTGTACTGGCGTCATCTTCCACCCAGAGTTACAGTTAGAAACAATCTCTACGAAAGACAGGCCTTTATTAGCCTTCTGGTATTCAAAAGCACGACGGATAGCTTTCTTAGCCTTACGTACAAGAGCTGCCGTATGGACAGCCTGACGAGTCACATAGCAAGTACCGGGCAACTGTGCTACCAGCTCAGTAATCTTGATTGGGTGTCCCATCTGACGCGGATCACGACCATAAGGCGTGGTTGATGTCTTCATACCTTCGAGTGTAGTAGGCGCCATCTGTCCACCTGTCATACCGTAAATACCATTATTAATGAAAATAACCGTGATATTTTCGCCACGGTTTGCTGCGTGGATAGTCTCAGCTGTACCAATAGCAGCCAGGTCGCCATCACCCTGATAAGAAAAAACGAATTTGTCTGGATTTGTTCTCTTGATGCCTGTAGCAAGAGCAGGTGCACGTCCGTGTGCTGCTTCCTGCATATCCAGATCCATAAATTCATAGGCTAATACAGAACAACCCACTGGCGCAATGCCAATAACCTTGTCTGCTATGCCCATTTCTTCAATAACTTCCAGAATAAGACGGTGAGCTACACCGTGTCCACAGCCCGGACAATAGCTTAATACATTGTCTGTAAAGAGCTTAGTCTTCTTGAAAATGATATTTTCGGGCTTTATTATTTGATCCAGTGGAACATCGTGATGAGGAATAACTTTGGATTTAGCCATAGTTCTAACGATTTATAATTTTTGTTTTTAAAGCTTCTACCACCTCTTCGGGTGTAGGAATCATGCCGCCAACACGGCCATAATGCTCAACAGGAATACGGCATTCTACCGACAGCTTGACATCTTCTACCATCTGTCCGAGGCTCAGCTCAACAGATAGCATACCCTTAACCTGATCTGCCAATTCACGCAAACGCTTCTTAGGGAATGGGTACAATGTGATAGGACGCAAGAGTCCAACCTTAATTCCTTCAGCGCGTGCCAGCTTGATAGCCTTCATAGCTATACGCGAGCTAGAACCGTAAGCAACGAACAGATATTCAGCATCTTCTGTCTGAATCTCTTCGAAACGTACTTCTTCTCGCTCCATCTGCTCATATTTCTCTTTCAGATGCATGTTATGCTTTTCCATTCTCTCAGGAACCAGGTCAAGAGAAGTAATAATATTACGTTCACGATCTGGTGTCTTGCCAATGGTAGCCCAATTGCCATGATGCTCACGAATATATTCATCAGTCCAGCGTGGTATTGGCTCGAAGAGCTCGACCTTTTCCATCATCTGCCCAATAAGACCATCTGAGAGGATCATTACTGGATTGCGATATTTGAAGGCTAGATCAAATGCCAGTGGGACAAAATCAGACATCTCCTGCACTGAATTAGGAGCTAATACGAGAAGATGATAATCACCATGTCCACCGCCTTTTGTAGCCTGGAAATAATCAGATTGTGCTGGCTGGATAGTTCCAAGTCCAGGTCCTCCTCTTACCACATTAACAACGACTACAGGTATTTCTGCACCTGCAATATATGAGATACCCTCTTGCATAAGACTAATACCAGGACTAGATGAAGATGTAATGGCTTTCTTGCCAGTAGCACCTGCGCCATAAAGCATATTTATAGCTGCCAGCTCGCTTTCTGCCTGCAACAGTACCATACCCGTACGCTCTTCGGGCTTAGCAGCAGCCAGGTACTCCATTACTTCGGACTGTGGTGTGATAGGATAGCCAAAGTAACCATCGACACCTGCACGTATAATAGCTTCTGCGAGAGCTTCGTTACCTTTCATTAAAAGAATTTCTCCCATGATTGTGCTTTTTTTAAGTTTTAAGATTTTGCTGTGTCAGGAACTTTAACACGATAAACAGTAATAACTGTGTCAGGACATACAAGGGCACAGGCAAGACAACCTGTACAAGCAGAAGGATTTTTCATGTAGCTGTAGTGATAGCCCTTTATATTAACATCTTCGCTCATCGCCAAGACATCAAAAGGGCATTCATTAACGCAAAGCTCGCAACCTTTGCAACGATCAATGTCAACTACTACAGCACCTGCAATTTTTGCCATGATAGTTTGTTTTTTATTGTTTAACTAATCGGATAATCATTATGAAACTGCTCTAAACGTTGCTCGAGAAGCGGAAAGTCCTCTGGCAAGACCTGTGAAACACAGGCTCGCAGACCTTCTCGCTGGCTTCCGGCAATCTTGAGAGAAATAGCACTTATGCCATAATATAGTAATTTTTCCAAAAGTTCATTTGTGGTCATACCCGGATAATGCAGAGTGAAATAAAATCCGTCGGCTATGGGCTTGTCCACATCTTTGTCATAAACAATGTAAAATCCATTTTGTGTAAAAAGCCTCTTCATGACCTTTGCACGCTCGGCATAAGCCTTCACTGGTTCTGTCAAATTCACCTGACCATCATTGACGGCCTTGAGCATAGCGGCAAATGCCTTCTGTGCTGAATGATTAACACCAGCAGAAAGAGCATACAAAGCACCATAAACCAGTGAATAACCAAAACGGTCTGTTTTATAGAAATTTTTCAAATACGGATAATGCTCCTCAAACAGACTTGGCGAAACATAAATCAAACCAATGCGCTCACCTGCAAAAGAGAAGAGCTTGGAGCTGGAAAACATCAAAATGTAATTGTCTGTATAATTAGCAACAGTAGGTG
>JALWCU010000159.1 GCA_027015275.1 Bacteroidales bacterium
ATTAGGGATAGGTTTTATAGTATAATAAAACTGTAGACGAATTAAAATTAAGATGCTTATGAGTCTTTTAAAGGGGGTTCTACGAATGAATACACAATTCTCATCTGAAGAGGTTGTCAAAATAGGATGTGCTGTGGAGAATTTATTAGCGATGCGTAATCCCCGTCTTCTTGCTGCCGAAATTCTTTAATATAGTAACAATATTGTTACTTCTTCGAATGGAACCCAGACGTGGGCTCCTCACATAGAAAATTATACAGGGCGTCCTTTACTCATTTTATTCGACGATCCTCAAAGTAGAGATCGCGGGGTTGTACTTGGCGTTGAAACGATACTACCTGTTTTAAGATCTATGTCACGTGAAGTAGAAAACCTATAGCTATTGGCGGAGATGGCTCTGATCCCTTGGTTTTTGTCCCATATCCGCGCTTTCGCGATGATGGAAGTTTTGATCCTCAAGCGTCAACGTTGTTAACAATGACCTTGGAGCAATTTAGAGATTGGCAGGCAAAGTTTAGAGATGATATATAGTCTGAGAATTAAGGTTTTTAGGAGAGATCCCCCTTAGTTAATCCTTGACTGTGTTATCGAATTCTTTTATGGATTTTCAATATAGGCGAATTTTACTAAGAAAACAAGGTGGTTTTTAGACAGTGTCTATGTTACTTGATAAAGAAACAATTCTCTCTAAAGAGCGAGGATGTGGTAGACCTTTTAATCTGTTCTGCTGATTTGCTAATATTAACTAAGCAATCTAATATCGCGTCTGAAATTTTTAATTAAACTCAGGGTTTGGGAACTCCACTAAAATGCCTGGCGAAATCCGCGTTATCCAACTCTTTCTAAGCTGCCTGCTTTGTGGGTACTGTCCTTCAAGAAATCGTCTAATACTTTTAGGGCTTATTCCGGTTAACTCTTTAGGGCTTTCTGTAAATCTTGCAATTGCCGCAATAGCTTGAGAAAGTTTTTCCAACCCATCTGGAGTGTTTGCTACGGTGTGACTGAGAAAAGTAAGTTCTACAAGATTGGGGTTTATTGGTGGAAAATTCCCATTGGGGGATAGAAGGAGTTTTTCCGGAATTCTATCGTAGCGTAAATTGTCAGGACTTGAGATAGCATGTCGTATTGCTCTTGTAAGGTTTTCGTCTTCTTCTGGATCCATAAAAGCAAATGGCAATATCATTTTGATCTGCCTTCTGTGGTATTCGAATAACGGCAGAAGTGCAAGAGTTTTAGGACCTAATGTAATTCCTACATAGGAAG
>JALWCU010000160.1:0-38084 GCA_027015275.1 Bacteroidales bacterium
TGAGCATCACGCCAAGGCTCTGTATTTCCTTGCCCATCATTGGGATAATAATCATAAATGCCCCCACAGTAACAGAGAGCACTATTGTAAGGGCAAGTAAGACGGCTGTTATACGTGATTTAACAAAGCGTTGTAGCCAGTTTACAAAAGGATTCATAATATATGCAAGTATCACTGCTACAAAAAACGGCAAAAGCACATCACTTAGATAATCAATTATCCACAGTAGGCCCAGAAAAAATGTTATGGTTATAAGAATCCTTACAACACGGTCAAATGTAAATGGCCTTTCAAAAAAATCCATATAACTGCTTTTGATTAAAAGTTATACATCCATTTCCACAAAGATACATAATACTGATTTGTTAAGGAAGCTGTCCTTATTAAACCAACTACAATATACCTGATGAAGCGCAAAACCAAATAACTAAAGAATATGACATTCTTTGAATCTGAATAATCTTTGTGCCTTCGGACAGCTTCCTAATTGCATAATTGCCAGTAAATTACTTGTATCCAATGGCAGCGTATCCTACCCAGTGGTGTATGTTAGCCGGTGCAGTAGTGCCCATACCAATATCTTCGACTTTTACCGTAGGATGACTGATACTTGTAGCGTAATCGAGCAAGGTGCCCTGGATAGGCTGCCCCAGATCTTTGCTCAGATAATATGCCGTGAGTATTCCCATTGGTACGCTGTAACGGCCGCACCATGTCCATTTGTATTCTTTGTAATTAGTATCTTGCACTGTGTAGTGGGTAAATTGTTTTACTTTTTCGGGTGAAATCTGACCTGTCAATGTAGCAATAATTTCATGTTCATGAGCGACAGCCTTTTCGTATCCGGCACTGTCGGCTCCATAATAGGCAAAGTTATTTCCGCCCCAATCTTGATCACCATAATGTACGGCATCTGTGCTAATTATAATAGCCAAGTCTTTCCCCCACTGTAAATTGTGCTTTTTCATAACAGTAGCAATAGCGTTTGCCAGGTCTGGTGCTATCTCCTGCATACGGTCGTAAGACATATAAGGCACGAGTATTGGTACGATTTCTATATCAGGACCAACGAATTTTTGCAAGAAAGGCAGGAATGCTTCGATAGAATGCTCTATAGCCATCATCGAATCATTAACCATATAATCTTTCTTGGGCAGAAGAGACATAATTTCATTTCTCAGGGGTGAGATTTTAACATTTCCAAACGCGCCTTTCCAATAATCAAACGTACCGAAAATGAGAGAGTCTTGCAGCTTCAGTTTCCAAGCTTTGTGAGCTACGCCGAATATGATCAGCTTCTTTGCCTTGATATTTTGTAAAAGCAAAGGGTAAAGATAAGATGCATAGGCATGATCATCGTGTGGGGATATTGCGACTTTCCACGTAGTCTGCGGTGTAATTCCCAGGCTATCTCTGATGTGCTTAATCCTATCGCCGAACATCTTGTCAATTCTGACGAGTAGCGTATCTACCTGGCTGGCTTTGTGTGCAAAGCCCACTGTGTCAACGAAATTACGTATTTTCATTGTTTTTGTAGTTTTGTTTTGGCATGCTATCAACAGAGATAAAACTATCAGAACAATACCAAGTTTTTTCATGACATAAAGATTTATTGTTTTATAAAAAAAATTTGTTAACTAATTTAAAAATATTAATTTAAAAGCAGCAAAATAAAGAGAGAAAAATCATTAATAATGCAAAAAATAGTTCTGGAATATCTTTTTCATACTAACGCAAAGATTTTGTATGAACAGATTAGCACACCTTATGGACTTATGGGCTGGTTTGCCCAAGATATAAATGTCAATGGTAATATTTTCGTATTTAAGTGGGGGGACTACCGCATGGATGCCAAGGTAGTGAAGCGACCTAATGATTATTATATTCGTTTTGATTGGCTGGACGAGGCAGAGCCCAAATATACAGAAATAAAGCTTGAATATAACAAATTAAGCAGAGATACTTCTATGAAGGTCATTGACTTTGCTGATGATAGCGACAATGACAAGGATGACCTGATAAAGCTCTGGGATGAGAGCATTAAGAGGCTTAAACTTAGACTAGGGCTGCCTCCTAAGGTTACAGGCTAATTTTCAGGAGCAGAGTTAGTAGTAAGGTTAATGCCATTTTTTTGATTTAGGCGATAAAGCGGTATTCCTCTGTCATCAAAGTTAATGTTTACTACATGGATAGTAATCAAATCGACAAGCATATCTTCGATGGTTCGGGATGTTAATCCTGTGATTTGCTTTAACTTGCCGAAAGTAATATATTCGTGAGTTGACAAGAATTTTAGTAGAAACTCTTCTTTTCGTTTGAAGTGAATACTTACTGGTTCTCTGTTGGGGTTTTCCAGATTACGCCAGACACGGATAAGAACAGAATTGGCAATGAAATTATTATCCTTTACTCTGACATAAGCTCGCCATTTGCCATGTTCGTTTTTTGCAAAATGTGGGCGCCTGTTACTTTTGGGAATCGTTATTTCCAGAACAGATTTTTTGCCCACTTGCCAAGATGTAAAGAAATATTCGACCTGTGGACGACAATATAGTTTGGCTGCACCTTGAATCATGTATAACTCTTCATCGCTACGGATGCCTGCTATGTTGCCGTTGTCTTTGACCCCAATAAGAAGTTTGCCTCCGTCAGTATTGGCGAAGGCAACGAGACTACGGGCTATCTTGCCATAGTCAGAGATTTCAAATTTAAAATCAAGGTGTAGCCCTTCTCTTTGTGCAATTAAGTCTTTAAGGTATTTAGGTACATTTTCTGACATTAATAAACCATTGATAGACCTGCTAATAGCGGCGTAATAATTACATTCTTTTGCTTAATGTTATTTTTATTGGCACGGATCAATATGTCATTTCCAGAAGGCTTGAGGACAAAATCTGCAATTGCCCAGTCCTGACGATTGGCTGAGATAAAAACTACGTTGTGCCCAGCATAATTCTGGATTATTGCAGGAAGTTTCTTGTTTTTATTCAATGGTATAAATATTACGTTTACAAAAGGGGTATTGACTGCTGATATTAAGATTACTTTGACACTGAGCCCATGGATTTTTTTATTTTTAAAATAGTTGCTGAGACTATCTTGTGTTTTGCTATCTGTAACACCAATAATGAAATTTTTGGCGTAACGTGGCCAGAATATCATACTGCTGATGTTGTGTAAGTAAATTCCTGTAATATTAGTGTTTAGTATTTGGGAGGCATTTCCTTGAGCTACTAAGCTATCTGTTTGTAAATTCAGAGTGGCTTGCTGCTTCAAGGAATC
Source organism: Bacteroidales bacterium (assembly GCA_027015275.1). Taxonomy (GTDB): domain Bacteria; phylum Bacteroidota; class Bacteroidia; order Bacteroidales; family S143-33; genus S143-33. Next base: position 3,283 of record JALWCU010000160.1, read on the forward strand.
TGCGGCAGTCTGTGCTCTGGTAATATTAACGAGAGAAAACAGAAGCACTGAGAATATGAATAATATCTTTTTCATCTTTTTGGGATCTTATGTTTCTGATTCAAATTTACGTACTTTTAGCCAGTTTTGAAAAAACTTTTACAAGATTTGCTAACATGTTTATTATATGAAAATTAGATTTGATTTATGAATTTGGAATTTTTTTTTATATTTTTGTTTAATTAATATACTAAAAATTAGGTAATAATGAGTAAAGTTAAGGTTCTTTTTGTTATGCAGGAAATAAAACCCTATGTTCCTGAGAGTTACATGTCTAATTTGGGTAGAATATTGCCACAAAAGATACAGGAGCAGAAAAAAGAGATCAGGGTTTTTATGCCTCGTTATGGAATAATAAAGGAGAGGCGTCACCAGCTTCATGAGGTTATTCGTCTTTCTGGTATGAATATAATAGTTGATGGTGCGGATCATTCTTTGGTTATCAAGGTTGCTTCTATTCCATCGGCTAGGATGCAGATTTATTTTATTGATAATGAGGAGTATTTCCACCGTAAGGCAATGTTATTTGATGCAGATGGTAAATTTTTTGACGATAATGATGAGAGAATTGCTTTTTATTCTCGCGGTGTACTGGAAACAGTAAAGAAATTGAGGTGGGAACCAAACATCGTTCATGTCCATGGAATAATTGGTGCTTTAGCGCCTTTGTATATTAAGAAGGCCTTCCAGGAGGACCCATTGTTTAAGGCTTCAAAGGTTATTTATTCCATATACAATACAGAATTTAATGCAAGTTTTAGTAAAAATTTTGTACAAAAGGCTGTTTTTGATGTTGTTACCAAAAAGGATGTTGAGAAATTAAAAGGTGAGCCAACAGTTGCAGATTTGACAAAATTGGCTATTGATTATAGTGATGCAGTGATAATAGCTGAGGAAGGCGTGCCCCAAGAAATAGTTAAATATGCACAAAATCAAGGTAAAATGCTGCTTGGGGTCATTGAAGAGGAAAAAATTCCTACAGAATATTCAGAATTTTACGATAAAGTTTTAGCTTCGCAGAATGCATAACAAGTGTATTTGTTATGATTTAGACCAATAAATTATTGAATATGAGAAAGTTATTAATAGCGGTTTCATTCTTAGTTTCTTTGTTATTTATTTTTTCATGTGAAAAAAAACAGAACTTTGCTTTAGACCTTTTGCCGCAAAAGGACCTGGTTCATGCCAAATTAGTTGATACTTTTACAGTTGATCTCAAGACAGAACCTTTTACACACATTAAGAGTAATGGTAAGGGTGAAGTCTTTTTTGGTTCGTACCGAGATCCCCTTTTTGGTTATACTAAAGCTTCCTTTGTTACACAGGTTCAGCAGTTTGGTTATCCCAAGTTTAATGATAGTTGTACTGTGGATTCTGTGGTTTTGCTCTTAAAGTTAGATCCTAAATATACTACTTATGGTAAACCTTACAATCCTGTTCCGGTATATGTTTACGAAGTGAAAGATTCGCTCAAGCCATATCTTACGTATTATGCAGATGATCCCTTTGATAAATATGCTTCGAACAATCTTTTGGGGCAAGGTAGTTTTTCTCTTTATGAAGGCAGCAGGGATTCTGTGATGAAGATATATCTCAAGCCTTCTTTTGGTCAGCGCCTTGCAGATAGTGTTGATTATTATTTTTATGATGATAATGCCAAGTTTTCAGATCGATTCTTAGGGCTGGCTATAACGCCTGGGCCTGGCTTCTATGATGCGGCTATTTATCGTTTTACATTTAATGTAGATTTCAATCACCATAGTAATGCGTTACAATTACCTCATACAAGGATAGTGATATATTATCATCCTGACACTCTTCCAGATTCTTCGATGTCTTACGTGTTATCGATTACGCAGCTTGATAATGCTCATTTTACATTGTTTGAGCATGAATATTCAGGAACTCAGATTTTTAATCCGTCGATTGATTCTGTTACTTTTTTGCAGACAGCGGGGACACGTATAAAATTGGATTTTCCATATTTATATAAGCTTAAAAATCAAGTTGTTTACAAAGCTGAGCTAATTTTACCTCTTGCCCCACCCAGTATAACTTATGAGACGTCTTATCCAGCTCCTGAGACAATTTACCTGTTGGCATTTGATCAGGATGATTCAACTCATACACCAATTTTAATCCAGGATTATGTTAATAAAAAAACAGGGGAATATTATGGAGCTCCACTTATAATTAATAAATATTCTATTAATGTAACAAGAATAGTGCAAGGAATGATTAATGCAGATACAGCATTGTCGTCTAGGACTTCTTATTATTTGATGGATTATAATTCCAGTCTTCAGCTGTCTAGAGCAGTGATAAATACCGGGAAAAATTCGGTACCTGCAAAGCTGGTACTAACTTTATCTAAATATTAAAACTCATATTATGTGTGGGATAGTAGGTTATATTGGTCATAGGGATGCACTTCCTATTTTGCTAAATGGATTAAAACGACTTGAATATAGAGGTTATGATTCAGCTGGCGTGGCTGTTCATGATGGACAAAATTTGCATGTTTTTAAGAAAAAGGGGAAAGTAAAAGATTTGGAAAATGAACTAAAGGATAAAAAAATTAAAGGAAATATTGGCATTGGGCATACCCGTTGGGCAACCCATGGTGAGCCAAATGATGTTAATGCGCATCCACATGTATCTCAGAATGGGCTTTTTGTTATTATTCATAATGGAATTATTGAGAATTATAAGCAGCTAAGAAATTTTTTAAAAGATAAAGGTTATCAATTTAAGTCTGAGACGGATACAGAGGTTTTGGTGAATTTAATAGAGTATATGTATTTAGAAAGTGAGACTGATGCCGAGATGGCGGTGAGGCTTGCTTTATCTGAAGTTATAGGAGCTTATGCTATTGTTGTGTTGGCGATTAATGAGCCAGAAAAGCTTATAGCAGCTCGTAAAAGTAGTCCCCTGGTTATCGGAATTGGTAAAGGTGAATTTTTCTTGGCATCTGATGCGACCCCTATTGTGGAATATACAGACCAGGTTGTTTACCTGGATAATAACAATATGGCTATTCTTAAAGAGGATGAATTTATTCTGAAAAATCTTGCTAATGAACGTCTTAATCCAATTATACAAAAAATAGAGTTTGATCTTGTTTCCATAGAGAAGAATGGCTATGATCATTTTATGTTAAAGGAAATTTTTGAACAGCCTGTAGCTATACAAGACACAATGCGAGGTCGTGTAACATCCGATGCTAGTATGATCCGTCTCGGTGGCATTACAAGCGTATTAAAAAAAATATTAGCAGCCAAACGTTTTGTAATTGTAGGATGTGGTACATCCTGGCATGCTGGGCTTGTTGGTGAATACCTGCTGGAGAATTTAGCTCGTATTCCTGTGGAAGTAGAATATGGCTCGGAGTTTCGTTATCGCAATCCTATTATTAATAGTGATGACATTGTTATTGCAATAAGCCAGAGTGGAGAGACAGCCGATACCCTTGCAGCAGTGGAACTTGCAAAGAAAAATAATGCAACAGTTCTGGGTATATGTAATGTGGTAGGCTCTAGTATCGCCAGAGAAACTGATGCAGGCGTCTATACACATGCTGGCCCTGAAATTGGCGTTGCTTCTACCAAAGCTTTTACTGCCCAAGTTACTGTACTTACAATGTTGTCCCTTATGCTTAGTCAAGAAAAAGGAACTTTGCCATATAGCAGTTTTAAGGCTCTTGTTAATGAGTTGCAACAGATCCCTGATAAAATTTCTAAGGTTCTCGAGCAGAATGATTATATCAAGGAGCTTGCATATCTGTATAAAGACGCAAGGAATTTTCTTTATTTGGGGCGTGGCTATCTGTATCCTGTGGCTTTGGAAGGTGCTTTGAAGCTGAAAGAAATTTCGTATATACATGCTGAGGGGTATCCTGCAGCAGAAATGAAGCATGGACCTATAGCACTGATAGATGAGAATATGCCAGTGGTATTTTTGGCTACTAAGGATCAGATTTATGATAAGGTCTTGAGCAATATTGAAGAGGTTAAATCACGTGGAGGTAGAGTTATCGCTATTGTAACAGAAGGCGATGATACTGTTATAAGAATGGTAGATCATGTTATAGAAGTGCCTCCTGTGTCAGAAGCACTAGCACCGTTAGTAACAGTAGTTCCATTGCAATTATTGGCATATTATGCAGCTGTCCTGCGTGGCAATAATGTAGATCAACCACGAAATCTGGCGAAATCTGTCACAGTGGAATAAATTTTAAAATTAATTGGCTGTGAATGTCTTAATGGTAGATTTGGTTAATCAGTATAAAAGAATTGAACAAGAGATTAATAAAGCAGTACTCAATGTATTTAACCATGGCAGATTTATTAATGGTCCAGAGGTTAGTCAGTTTGCTGAGAATTTAGCTCAGTATCTTAATGTTAAGCATGTTGTACCTGTTGCCAATGGCACAGAAGCAATTTTGATTGCTTTGATGGGATTGGGTATTCAGCCTGGAGATGAAGTTATTGTTCCTGCATTTACATATATCGCAACTGTTGAAGTAATTGCTTTTCTCAGAGCTGTCCCCGTACTTGTAGATGTTGACATGGCGACTTTTAATATTAATGTGGGGCAGATAGAAGAGGCTATTAGTGAAAGGACTAAGGCTGTCATTCCAGTTCATTTATATGGACAAGCTGCTAATATGCAGCAGATTCTAGAAATTGCAAGACAGCATAATTTGGGTGTTATAGAGGATAATGCACAGTCTTTGGGTGCTGAATATACTTTTTCTGATGGTCACAGACAGAAGACAGGGACGATGGGCGATATAGGTACCACATCTTTTTTTCCGACTAAAAATTTAGGTGGATATGGAGATGGTGGCGCGATTTTTACAGATAGCGATGAGTTGTATAAAAAAATGAGAATGATTGCAAATCATGGTCAGAATAAAAAATATTTTCACAAATACGTAGGGCTAAACTCGCGTCTTGATACAGTTCAAGCTGCGATTTTGAATGTCAAACTTAAATATCTAGATGAATATATTTCAAAGCGCCAGCAAGCTGCAAAAATGTATGATGAAAGGCTAGCTGATATAGAGCAAATAATTTTACCAAGCGTTCAACAGGATAGAACACATGTTTTTCATCAATACACAATTACTTTGAAGACAAACAATAGGGATGAGCTCAAACAATATTTAGCTGACAAGGGAATCCCAACACAAATTTATTATCCATTGCCAATACACTGGCAAGAAGCTTATAAGCAAATAGTTAAGTTGCCAGTTTCATTGGATAATTCAGAATTTTTGAGTGAGCATGTTCTCTCATTGCCAATGCATACAGAGCTTACGGAGGAACATATAGATTTTGTATCAGAGACAATAAAATCATTTTTTAGGAACAAATAATATGGAAGGGAAAAAATATTTTGTCCATCCCACTGCAATAATTGATGAAGGAGCCAAAATAGGCGAAGGGACCAAAATATGGCACTTTAGTCATGTAATGGGTAAGGCTAAGATAGGGGAAAATTGTGTTTTAGGACAAAATACCTTTGTGGCAGATAATGTTAAGATAGGTAATAATGTTAAGATTCAGAATAATGTTTCTGTTTATACGGGAGTTATTATAGAGGATGATGTCTTTCTTGGGCCGTCGATGGTTTTTACTAATGTGACTAATCCCAGAAGCATTGTAAATAGGCATGACAAGTATGAAATTACTTTAGTAAAAAGAGGTGCAACGATAGGTGCTAATGCTACAATAGTATGTGGCATTACTCTGGGTGAGTTTTGTTTTGTAGGTGCGGGAGCTGTAGTTACTAAGGATGTACCAGCTTATGCTTTGGTTGTTGGAGTGCCTGCAAAACAAGTAGGCTGGATGAGTGAATATGGGCATAGATTAGTTTTTGATGAAGATGGGATTGCTATTTGTCCGGAGAGTGGAGTTAAATATCTATTAAAGGATGGGAAAGTGTTTAAGCTAAGTTAGTAAGTAATTCTTTAATAATAAGATTTTTAAGCTATGGAACACAAGAATTTTGTTTTGATTGGTGCAGCGGGTTATATTGCCCCTCGTCATTTGAAAGCAATTAAAGATACAGGAAATAACCTTGCTGCTGTTTTAGATAAGTGTGATAGTGTAGGCATAATTGATAGTTATTTCCCAGATGCTGATTTTTTTACAGAGTTCGAAAGGTTTGATAGGCATGTTGATAAGTTGCGTCGGACTGGAAATAAAATTGATTATGTTAGCATTTGTACTCCTAATTATTTGCATGATGCTCATATTCGCTTTGCCCTGAGAAGTGATGCTGATGCTATATGTGAAAAACCTTTGGTTTTGAACCCATGGAACCTTGAAGCATTAGAGGAGATAGAGTCAGAGACAGGACATAAAGTAAATACAATTTTACAATTGAGATTACATTCAGCTATTAAGCATTTGAAAGAACAAATTGATAGCGAAAGTTCAAATAAAATTCATGACATAGAGCTTACTTACATTACTAGTAGAGGAAAATGGTATTATTATAGCTGGAAGGGAGATGATTCAAAGTCGGGAGGTATAGTAACCAATATTGGCATTCACTTTTTTGATATGTTAATGTGGATTTTTGGAGCGCCTAAGATGAATATTGTGCATTATTATAGTAAATCCCGGGCAGCAGGTTATCTTGAATTGGAGAGAGCAAGAGTAAAATGGTTTCTTAGCCTGGAATATAATGATATACCAGATGAAATAAAAGCTCAAGGCCAACGGACATATAGAAGTTTGACTATTGATGGGAATGAAATAGAATTTAGCGGAGGCTTCACAGAATTGCATACAAAGAGTTATGAGATGATATTAAATGGTCAGGGGTTTGGAATTAATGATGTTAGACTGGCTATAGAGACTGCCTTTAATATCCGTACGTCCAGGCCAATTGGAAAACAAGGAGATTATCATAGTTTTTTGAACAAAATAACACTTTAGTCAATGCAGATTCATAGTCTTTATCCGCTAATATTCAAGCCTATATACATTGAGAAGGTGTGGGGTGGTAATCGTCTTTATTCTGTGCTCGGCAAGGATTGTAACCCTGCACGTCCCATCGGTGAGAGTTGGGAAGTTTCTGCCATAGAGGATTTTGTGTCTGTGGTAGATAATGGTTTTCTCAATGGGAATAATTTACAGGAAGTTGAGGAAATTTACATGGCAGACCTGGTTGGAGATAGGGTTTACCTTAAGTATGGGGTTGAATTTCCGTTACTAGTTAAATATATTGATGCTAATGATGTTTTGTCTGTGCAGGTGCATCCAGACGATGAGACGGCAAAATTTCGTCATCATGCTTATGGTAAGGCAGAGATGTGGTATGTTATTTATGCAGAACCCGATGCTGAATTAATCATGGGCTGGAAGCATGATATGGATAGGGAAACTTTGTTAAAGAGCCTTGATAATGGTACTATTGCCGAGCACCTTAATTTTGTTAAAGTCGAGGCTGGTGATGTCTTCTTCATCCCACCAGGTAGAGTGCATGCATTGGGTAAAGGAATTGTGGTTGCAGAGATTCAGCAAACCTCGGATATTACTTACCGTTTGTATGATTGGGATAGAGTAGGACTGGATGGCTCGCCCCGTGAACTGCATGTGGATTTGGCTCTTGATGTAATTGATTACAAGGCTTATGAAAAATATAAACTGGACTATGCTATAGAGTTGAATAAGACAGTCCCGCTGCTACGTTGTGATTATTTTACGACAAATCTTATTGAATTTGATACTGTAGTGAACAAGAATTATATGTCTTTGGACTCTTTTGTTATATATATGGTAGTGGAGGGTAGTTTTGCTCTTGAATATTACAAACGTGATAGAATTGATGTGTTTAAAGGACAAACAGTACTTCTTCCTGCTGAATTTGACCAAGTAAGGCTCATCCCTTATGAGAAAAGTAAAGTACTTGAGGTTTATGTGGAAAATATTGAGCTTAATATACAAAACACATTAGACAGTTTCTTTGGTGAAGGTAGAGTAGTGTAAAAAAACGTTAACGACTTTGCGAATTTTGTCTGAAAATCTATCTTTGCAGTGCATTTTTTCGGATGCCCGGTTCGTCTAGTGGTTAGGACGCCAGGTTTTCAACCTGGAGGTCACGGGTTCAAGTCCCGTACCGGGTGCTAGCCCGACCTTCGAGGTCGGGCATTTTTTATAGCCATGCTATGATAATTTTTTGGTACATATCTTTAGCTGTTTTCATCCTTTATGTGTTGATGATATTATTTTTTTCTGCTGGGATTATGCGGCTTAGGACCAGCAAGATCACTGGTGAAGGCAAGGAGTTTGTTTCTGTTGTGGTGGCAGTGCGCAATGAACAGGCTAACATAAAGGGGCTTATATTATCTTTAGTTCAGCAGGATTGGTCAGATTATGAGATAATTATCGTGGATGATTATTCTAATGATGGAACATGGCAGAAGCTAAAGGCTGTTGATTATGAAAAGGTCAGGGCGGTTCGTAACTATTTGAGCCAAGGGAAAAAGTTTGCTCTCTACTGTGGTGTACAGCAGGCAAAGTCAAATTATATTATTGTAACAGATGCAGACTGCCGTCATTCTAAGTATTGGCTTAGGTTAATGGCTTTGCCTTTGATTAAGGAAGGAGTATCTTTAACCATGGGCAATGTAATGATTCGTTATGCCAGTCTGTGGTCTTTGGATGCTTTGGAGGGCTTAGAGTTTGCTTCTCTGCAAGCGTCAGGACTTGGTAGCGCAGCAATGGGACGGCCATTTATGGCAAATGGTGCTAACATGGGATTTGTACGAAGTTTGTGGCAGGAAGCTGACTTATGCAGGGGACATCCTTCGGGAGATGATATGTTTTTGCTGCATGAAGCTGTGGGGAAAGGTCTGCATGTAAGAGTGGTAGCAGATAAACGTGCGACAGTATGGACACATGCACAAGCTAATATTTGGAGATTTTTAGATCAGAGAATAAGGTGGGCATCTAAAACTGGATTATATAAGGATTGGTGGAGTAGTGCTGTGGCTGTTATTGTCTTTTTGAGTAATCTGTTGTTAATAGTCTGGACATTGGTAAGTTTCGGGAAATTTTTAATTTTTTTTGTACTCAAAGCAATTGTAGATTTGCTGCTATTAGGACTTTACCTGAGTTTTTATAAACAGACAAAATTGCTTGTGTGGTTTTTAGTTGAGGAAATTTTATATATCTTTTATGCCGTAAGTATTGGCATTTTTTCACAGTTCATTGGGTTTGAATGGAAAGGCACGAGATACAGCAAATAAAGTTAGTACAGACTGAGGATGGTACAAGCACCTTTTTTAATCAGGTCCTTAAAGAGCATTATCATTCCATACATGGCAGTTATACAGAGAGCATGCATGTATATATAAATACAGGTTTGCGTTATATCTCTCGTCGTGAATTAGTAGTGTTTGAAGTTGGTTTTGGTAGTGGACTTAATGCTTTGCTGACATTGATTGAATCTTTGGTCAGAGGAATAAAAATTCATTATTTAACCATAGAAAAATATCCTATAACAGAGGCTTTGTGGTCAAAATTTATTCTTCCAAATCAGATACAGCATTACAGGGATTATTTTTTAACTTTGCACAGGTCAGATTGGAATCGGGATGTGCATATAACAAATAATTTTGTTTTGCATAAGATAGAGGATGACTGGACAGGCTATGAATTGGACAAGGCTTTAGATTTGGTTTATTATGATGCTTTTTCTTATGATAAACAACCACAGATGTGGGCAAAAGACAGGTTTGATATGCTCTACCAAAATATGCGCATAGGAGGTGTGCTGACTACTTATGCTGCCAAGGGTGTAATAAAAAATAATATGCGTCTGGCAGGTTTCAAGGTTGAGAGATTGCCAGGTGCGCCTGGGAAAAGACATATTGTTCGAGCTTTAAAAATATAGATTATGAAACCAATATGGGGATATATCTGGATTCTGCTAATAACTTTGGCTGTATTAACACTTTATTCATTCGCACCAGCCCCTATAAAGATAGGCAAGCTGGAGATAAAACAGTCGGGTATCAAGCAGTTTATCATGGGAGACACAACCAGAATTGATGCTCTTGTTGCTGCGGATGTTACTTGGAAAAGACCAGAAATGGATACAAGCAAACAGGTAATTTTGTTAGCTGGTGATTCAATGCTTGAGCAATTGCGTTATGCAATGAAGGATTATTGTGATTACAATGGGCATAAGTTATATGCTGTGATGTGGTACGGCGCTACTACTAAAGATTACGGGCAGAGTGACACACTCAGGTATTACATAAAAAAGTTTCATCCGACTTATGTTATTTTGGTTCTGGGTGCTAATGAGTTGTTTGTACCGCGCATCAAGGAACGAAGAGCTCAGTATGTCAAGAATATACTTTCTCAGATAGGCACTTTGCCTTATGTGTGGGTAGGTCCACCTAACTGGAAAAAGGACTCTGGTATAAACGATCTTATCTTATCTTTTGTGGGGCGTGATCATTTTTTTCCGTCATATAAGTTTACAATGGATCCAAGTTTCACTCGTTTCAAGGATGGAGCGCATCCTACTTATGCATCGGCATATCGTTGGGCAGATTCCATTGCCGTATGGATAATGGCGCAGAGTGCACATCCTATAAAGATGAATAAACCACCGTATCAACGTAAGAAAAATCCACATCTTGTTGTACTCCAACCAGTTTATTGATGCGTTACGAGCAGGTAAAATACATATTCATAAGCAATATTAAGTTTGATAATATTCCGATGAATCCCCAGTCATTGGACCTGGCAATAAAAATTTATAACAAAGAGATTGTCCCAAATTCTTTGCCGCCGATAAAGGTTAAATTATTGCCTAATGGGCAATATCTTATAAGGGATGGACGACACCGAGTTGTAGCTTTTAAACTAAATGGTATAGATAGAATAAAGGCTTATATATACAAACAAGAAAAAATAAATAATAATGAATAGAAAAATAAAAGTTTGTCATTTAAGTTCTGTACACCCTACTTTTGATGTGCGGATTTTTCAGAAGGAATGCAAATCACTGGCAGAAGCAGGATATGATGTTAGTTTGGTTGTTGCAAATGGTGGTGAAGATAAAGAAGTTGACGGAGTTAAAATATACGATGTTGGGCAGCCATCTGGACGTATGGAAAGAATATTTAAATATTCGAGAAAAGTTTATCAGAAAGCTCTTGAGCTTGATTGTGATATTTATCATTTTCATGACCCTGAGTTGATACCGTATGGGCTGAAGCTTATGCGCAGAGGAAAGAAAGTTGTGTATGACATTCACGAAAATATTCCAAAACAGATACTTTATAAAGAGTATGTACCACGATATGTGGGAAAATTTATAAGTTTGATAATTGATTCTTGGGAGTCTAAGGCAATAAAAAGATTTAATTACAATATAGTGGCAGATCCTGATACTTATGCCCGTGTGAGTAAAATTACCCGACGTACACATTTAGTACGTAATTTTGTTATTCTGGATGATATACCTATTGACTGGTCAAATAAAAAGAATGCTATTACTTATATAGGAGCAATTGCTCAGGTGAGAGGTATTTGGGATATGCTAGAGGTATTAAATGTAATCGATGTTAATTTAATATTAGCAGGACGTTTTGCCAACAAAGAGCTTGAAGAAAAAGTAAAATCAACGCCGCAATGGCAAAAGGTTGATTTTCGTGGCTTTGTTGGGAAAGAGCAGGTTCTTCAAATTTTGCAAGATGCTAAAATCGGTCTTGTCCCTTTGCATAAAACCCAGAAATATCTCGGCGCCTATCCAGTTAAGCTTTTTGAGTATATGAACGCGGGGATACCTGTGATTATTAATAAGATACCTTTGTGGGAAGAAATCGTACTGGGCGAAAATTGTGGCTTAAGCGTGGATACGACTAATCCACAAGAGTTTGCAAAGGCTATTCAGTTTCTTTTGGATAATCCAGAAAAGGCAAAGGAGATGGGCATGAATGGTTATCGTGCTGTCAGAGAGAAGTATAATTGGGATACCGAAAAGAAAAAACTTCTTGATGTTTACAAGGAGCTCTCTAATCAAATAGAAAAACACTAAAAAATGGTGATATGAAAAAATTTCTTTTAGCTCTTTGGCTGGTGATAGTCAGTCTTGGTGTTGGTACTGCGCAGTCTGAGATTACAGCCCAGGGCGTTAAAAATTGGATTTATTATCTTGCTAGTGATCAGATGAAAGGGCGTTTCCCTTGTACAGAGCAGACAAAGCAGATAGTTCATCGTCTGCGTCAGGAATATATTGACCATGGTCTCACCCTGTTGGCGGACAGCGGGTTTCAGTATTTTGAGATTAATGGTGGACTTAAATTTTATGGCCAAAATTTTCTAAAGGTTGGTGCCCAGTCTTATGTGATTGATAAGGATTATAAAGTTTATCCTTCGTCAGACACCGGATTATTCAAGGCTAATGATGTTGTCTTTGTTGGGTATGGTTTTGACATAAAGGAAGGCAAAGCTGTGCGCTTGAATGATTATGGGGGTGTCAATGTTAAGGACAAATGGGTTATGATCCTTCGTGGCATTCCGCTTCATTCCACTGTTTCAAGTCAGATTCTTAAGGATTATTCTCCTGATTATAAGAAGATTAATGTAGCAAAAGAACATGGAGCTGTAGGCGTTATTTTTGTCAATCCACGATATAAGAACGATAGGCTGATTTATTATGCTATCCCGAGTATGTTGTCAAAGCAAGATTTCCCTGTAATTCAGGTAAAACGATATGTAGCAGATAAAATTTTAGGTCAAAGCCTGGATAAAGTGGAAAGTCAAATGCAGAAGCGAGGGACTATAGCCTTTGACGTAATGTCTTCTATAGAATTGGCTGTCCACGATAAGGTCATTAAATGCAAAACACAGAATGTTGTTGCTCTTCTGAAAAGTAATGACCCCAAGCTGGGCGGTAGATATATAATCATTGGTGCACATTATGATCACCTGGGTTTGGGCGGTTATGAGTCAGGTTCTCGTATGCCAGACACTGTGGCTATTCATAACGGCGCTGATGACAATGCTTCTGGTACTACTGGTGTTATGGAACTGATGAAATATCTTTCTTCGGTGCGCAACAAGCTGGGACGAAGCATCATTTTTGTTGATTTTGGTGCCGAGGAAGAAGGACTTCTGGGTTCGGAGTATTTTGCCCATCATTTGCCAGTACCCAAGGATAGTATTGATTTGATGATCAATATGGATATGATTGGTAAATACAAAGATGAGGCAGATTTTATGGGACTGGGAACTGCACCTGAACTAAAAGAGATTTTTAAACAGATAGAATATGATTCTACCAAGTTGAATGTCAAGACTTTTGCCAAGGATTTTGGCGGTTCTGATCAGGAATCATTCAGGGATGTGGGGATTCCTACTATTTTTGTCTATGCTAGTACTGCAAAGGGCTATCATACACCGATGGATGATCCACAATATATTAATTATCAGGGTGAAGCGAATGTTTTGAAGTATGTTGAAAAGCTGGCTATACGGGCTTCCCAGTATCCTGGCCATTTCCATTTTATTAAGCAGAAAGGTGGCTCTCGTGGTGGAGGGGGCTATGGAAATATGAAAGTACGTATGGAGATACGTCCTGCCTTTGGCTTCAGCGGAAAAGGTCTAAAGGTTGATGCTGTTGATGCTGGAGGACCAGCAGATAAAGCTGGCATCATAAAAGGTGATGTAATTATTGAGATTGCTGGGCGAAAGATTAATAATATTTACGATTACATGAATGTGTTGTCAAAGATTGAACCAGGACAAAGCGTCAAGATAATAGTGCTTAGAGGTGGGAAAAAAGTCGAGACCGTTGTTCATTTCTTTGGCGGATGATAATGTGTAATTACTGAGTGATAAGCGCCTTGTAGATTTCAATGCCACGCCGTTTGAAATATTTTTTAGCGGTGTGGCATTTTTTTATTTGCATGTGGAATGTGAAATAATATTTTCGGGAGGGTGCTGAGCATTATTTCTGCCCAAAGAGTATTTTCATTGCTACCTGGCGGTCTTGTTCTCTGAGCAGACCTGTGTTGAGGGCCTGACGAATGAGACTGAGAGCATATTTATTATCCGTACCGAGCATTACTACGCCTTTGAGAAATTTGTAATAAGCCTTATTCTCGGGTGATAAAAGTCCTGGGAACGTGAACATTAGCAGGATAGCTGCCCATTTGAATTTGCCTTTGTGGAAGAGGTTCAATGATTTACGTATGTTGCCTGTGCGAAGGTAGATTATTAGTCCCGCAATAGAGTATATCAGTAATACTAAGCTAATCATTATTTGTCCGTGCGTGAATCCAAGTATTGCACCAGTAAAGGCAATTATGTATAGCAGGTAAAAGTCTGTTATGTATAGCATAGAATAATTTTTGCAGTGAAGAAGATTTAATTTGCAACAATTGTGGGCAAATTTTACCTTAATTTTAGTAATTTACAAAAAAAATATGCTCATGAAACGTTTGTTTTTCATAGGTGTTATTCTTCTGTTCGGATTGCAAGCCTTTTCGCAGATATATTTGGATGGTATGGCTATGAGTAAACTGGTAAAAGATGATTATATCCTGATTGCTGTCCCTTACCCATTTTCGCGTACAAGGGCGTATTACCGCATGCCGCAGCGAAATGGATTTTTGATGAAGAAGAAAATAGTTATCACTGATGCCAATGGGAATCCATTGAAGTTCAATACAGTAACAGGTGTTATTCAGCTTTTCGAAGATAATGGTTGGGTCTATCGTGATCATTTGAATGATTTTTCTTCTTCTACAGTGGGTCTGGCCGATGCAAAGCTTTATTTACTCTTTGAGAGAAAGCCTGATTTTCAGCGTGATAGCATGTAGAAGTTGATTTATTCTATGGTATTTTATCCCGTAGAACTTATTGCTTTTTGATCAAGCATTTGTCTTTATTCAGGAATTCAAACTATCTTAAAGAAAATCAAAAATATAGAGGCCATGAATAAAATTTTTACCTTTTTGTTAGCTACTATAATGGGTTTGTCTATGTGGGCACAGAGTCCGGTCCCCCCGATTCCTACTGCGCAGAACTCTTCGTATTACAAAGATTCTGTTTCCACATCCTGGTATCTCAATGATAGTACTTTGAACTATTATTTTGATACTGAATCTAATGTATGGAAATTGACAAATAAAGTAGTTAATTCTTTTTCAGGACGTTACTACAGTAAGATAGACCATTATTACCAAGATACTAATAATACTTTGTTGATTTATGAGGAGAGGACAGTGCGGCGTGATAGTCTTCATCGCATAATTGTTCAAATTCAAAAGGAACAAATAGGTAATCAGCTCTTTCCGACCTTCAAGGATACTATCACTTATCTGGGCAATACCGAATTGCCAACCGAAGACCTTAGTTTTAAATATGATAGCACTACCAATACATGGGAAAATTTCTTTAAAGTCATAAATGGCTATGATGAGAATGGTATGGATACTACGAGAGTTGAGATGAGCTGGCAAAACAATCAATGGCTTAATGAGTACAAATATTATTATGCTTACGACACAAACAAAGCACTGATAGAAGTGAGAATGTTTTCATGGAATGGCTATAACTGGCAATTTTCTGCTCAGAAATATTTTACTTATGACCAGAACGGCAATTTGATTGAATGTAGATTTTATCAGTATAATAGTTTGACCGACCAATTTGATGAGTATTATAGAGAAAATTTAGGATATAATTCTGATAATCAGATGATTTATAGGACGCGTAGAACTTTGGTCGCTGGACAGCTAATTCCAATGGATAGTAGTGTTTATTCTTATGATAATAAGCTTTGGGTAAGTGATACTACGTATGGCTGGAAGGATTCATGGATATACAAGCAAGTTAAAATTTATGAATATAATGACAACAACGATAAAGTCTCTTTGACAACAAAGAGTTGGGACTACAGGAGTGAGCAGTGGAAAAATTATTATAAATACACTTTTTCGTATAGTCTGAACAAGCCAATTGACCAGTGTGTCTCACCACAGGAAATTTTTGGTAACCTGAAATCTATTCCCGATGAGATGATTTTTTATTCATGGTATAATGATGCTTGGTTGGCGTCTGAGAAAACAGACTATTTTTACTCAAAATATACAGAGTGGACTACGGCTGATGTACCTGTTTTGTCAGTGTCCAGATTAAATATTTATCCCAATCCTGCTAATGATTATATTATTGTTGATATTGGACATCAGCCAGCTTTCGGGCAGATTATTAATATGAATGGTCAGGTTGTTAAGAACGCTATTGTTATTAGCAATTTGCTTGATGTCAGTGATTTACCAGCTGGCATATACGTCATCAGGATTAAGCAACAGGGCAGAATCTTACTTGGGAAATTTATTAAAAACTAAGCTTGACAAGTTATTGTGCGACTCAAAAGGTCCGGGGCAACCACTGTCCTGGGCCTTTTCTTGTATTTCGTGATTTAATAGTTCTTAACTTAGGAAAATTTCTGTTAGATTTACCACTAAGATTTTTCAATTTTTTAGACGATGGAATTTAATGAAAATCATGTCGAGCGTATAGCCACAGAGCTTTCTTTGAGCCAGAGCCAGGTAAAAAGCGTTTTATATCTTCTTTCTAATGGTGCGACAATCCCATTTATAGCGCGTTACAGAAAGGATCACACAGGTGGGCTGGACGAAGTGCAGATAGAAAAAATTCAGGATATAGAGCGACGTCTGACAGAGATAGACCAGAGACGTGAGACAATTCTTTCTACAATAGAAGAACAGGGCAAGCTCACACCAGAGCTGAAGCAAAAAATTCTCTCTGCACAGACCTTAGCAGAGCTCGAAGACCTTTATTTGCCGTACAAGCCAAAGCGCCGTACCCGTGGAGTGATAGCTCGGGAAAAGGGCTTGGAACCTTTGGCTAAAAAGATATTTGAGCAGCATGCCTTTGACCCAAGGACAGAAGCAGAGAAATATCTTTCAGACGAAGTGGACAGTGTGGAGGAAGCTCTGCAAGGCGCTCGGGATATTATTGCCGAATGGGTGAACGAAGATGCATCGGTCAGGGCTAAGCTCAGAAATCTGTTCAGCCGCCATGGCATACTCAGCACCAAAGTTCGTAAAGGAAAAGCAGAAGAAGGGCAAAAATATCGTGATTACTTCTCTTATTCTGAACCTATTACACGTATTGCTTCACATCGTGTTTTGGCAATCTTCCGAGCCGAGCGCGAAGGAATAATTAATATGAACATTGAGCCAGACCGGGATAGGACTCTGGATGTTCTTTATCGTCATTTTGTGCATGGAGAGAATGATGCGGCTGAGCAAGTACGCCTGGCTGTCAAAGGCAGTTATTTGAGACTGATACGCCCGAGTCTGGAGACAGAGATACGTCAGCAGCTCAAGGAAAAGGCAGATGATGAAGCGATAAAGGTTTTTACGCAGAATTTGTGGCATTTGCTCATGGAGCCACCATTGGGACGCAAGCGTGTGCTGGCTATTGACCCTGGCTTCCGTACTGGCTGCAAGGTTGTTACGCTAAACGAGTCAGGCGACTTGTTGTTCAACACAAATATATATCCACACAGCGGCGCCAAAGAAGCAGTGCAGGCTGCACGTACTATCTCGAGGCTTGTTGAGCAATACAAGATTGATGTTATTGCCTTGGGCAGTGGCACTGCAAGTCGTGAGACAGAGAAATTTCTCAAAAAGGTACGTTTGCCACATAAAGTAAAGATTTTTATAGTTGATGAGAGCGGCGCATCGATTTATTCTGCTTCGGCTGTGGCACGTGAAGAATTCCCTGATTATGATGTAACAGTACGTGGTGCTGTGTCCATTGGCCGCCGTCTGATTGATCCGTTGGCAGAACTTGTAAAGATAGACCCGAAGTCGCTGGGTGTGGGTCAATATCAGCATGATGTTAACCAAGCGCGGCTCAAAGAGGCTTTGGACCGTACTGTTCAATATGTTGTCAACCGTGTGGGCGTGGATGTGAACACAGCTTCTAAGTATTTACTAATGTATGTTTCGGGCATAGGTAAGACTCTTGCCGAAAACATTGTTCGCTATCGTCAGGAAAATGGTCCTTTCCACAGCCGCATGGAGCTAAAAAATGTTAAGCTTATGGGCGATAAGGCGTTTGAGCAATCCGCTGGTTTCCTGCGTATTCCAGATGCAACCAACCCCCTTGATTGCACAGCAGTACATCCAGAGAGTTATCATATTGTAGAGCGTATGGCGCATGATTTGGGCGTGGGCATAGAGGAGCTTATTGCTGATAAGAAACTACAAGAAAAGATTGATATTTACCGTTATATGGACGAACAGGCTGGACAAGAGACACTCAAAGATATTATGAAGGAGCTTGCCCGTCCTGGCCGTGACCCGCGCGAAGAGTTTAAAGTCCTTGAGTTTGACGAGAATATTAAATCTATTGAAGACCTGAAGGTAGGCATGGTTTTGCCAGGTGTGGTCAGGAATGTTACCAAGTTTGGAGCTTTTGTGGATATTGGCATAAAGGATAATGGACTCGTGCATATTTCGGAGATGGCTGATCGTTTCGTATCAGATCCGAACGAAATTGTGCATGTTCACCAGCATGTAATGGTCAAAGTCATTTCCATAGACCTTGAGCGTCATCGTATTGCTTTGTCATTGCGCATTGACAAAGAGAATAAGGGCAAAGAGTAGCCCATTATGAATGAAGTTGATAATTTGGTCCCTTTTATTAAAGGCGTGTGCGAAATAAAGTGCCTGACAGCGATAAATGATTGTCTTTTAAGAGTTTAGTCCTGGCAAAAGTAGTGTCCATAGGTCTTTGCCTAAGAAAATAATAACAGAATAGGTAACAATGTGAGAAATAGTATAGTAAAGGACAAATTTCCAGTAGCTATAACGAGTGATACCGAGCACAAAAGAGAGAAGATCCGATGGTACTATAGGTAGAAAGCCCCATGCAAAAACAATGGGATCACCAAAGCGTTCGAGTCCCTGCTTTATTTTGTTGATTTTCCCTGGGCTCTTTTTCATTAAAATTTTGTCCAGTCCTGTGTCTTCACCAAAGAAGTAAATAAGTGATGACGAGACGATAAGTCCTATTAATGAAGTTATTAGTAGCACCCAAGGATTGTGAATAATCAGGGTACCGACCAGTACAGCTGTAACATTGGGTATCAGAGTAAATGCACGCAGACAGCTGAAAATCAGGTATGCAATGATTATGTAGTTCTGGAAACGGCTGAGAAATGCTGCTATCTTGTTTATATTCAAGCTTTTGTCGTTGTAAATAACCCAGAGCCAGAACAATAGAATTATTCCCAACCAAATAAAGAAAGTGATTCTCTGTTTATTACTCATTGAGCAACTCTGCATTGATATTTTATAGCTAATACAATTGAGCTGGAGCCTGGGCGTATTGATAGAACTTTCATTGCGCCTTTTCTGCCATCTTGCGTTTCGAATATCAGTGTATTGTCTATAGAGAGTGCTTCTACGCCAATGCCATCGCTTGGTGTGTTATATAGGTAACGCTCTGTAACAGTCATATAATAAATGTAGCGGTCATCCATGGAGTTGTATGCTACCAGTGATTTTGCTATTTTCGTTATTCTCTGTCCGTCAACGGAATAGTTTATGCCTTGTCCTTGTAATGTTGAAGCCAGCCATGGTGCATTAGGTGATGTGATAGTGTAAGCTCCGTCATTACCAACAACAAATGCAATATCAAAACTACCGGCTGCTGCTGTAGTGTCCAGAGCTGTGTGTGTTGCCAAATCGTAGAAACCTTTACCCAAGAGTGGTGTATAAAGAATTACTGTATCTTGTATCAGGTCTGGGTAAGGATCAACTACACGCAGATATTTTATTACAGTTGTAGTGTTGTAAGGGTCTTTTACAGAGAACTTTGCTGTAATAAGGCTATCTGATGATAATTCAATCCCCTCGGGTATCTTTATGACAAAAGAGTCAATATATTGATGAGTGAAAGACGGAAACAAGGTATCAAAGCGGA
Organism: Bacteroidales bacterium; assembly: GCA_027015275.1. Lineage (GTDB taxonomy): Bacteria > Bacteroidota > Bacteroidia > Bacteroidales > S143-33 > S143-33. The sequence continues at coordinate 23,331 of JALWCU010000160.1, forward strand.
AAATAACTGGATTTGTTTCTATGTGAAAGCTTTTCATATCTTCCTGTGTCCTGGCTTTGATGTGAAAGACAGCAGGTTTGATAGTCGAGCATTTTACTATTGAATCTGTGGGAGATATATTTAGCTGGGGTACGATTGGTTCCTTGGGTTTGCAGCCGGCAAAAAGAATTATTGTCACAAGTAAGTATGTTAATTTTTTCATAACTTTTTTCGTTGTATTTTTGAGTATTCCAAAATTATTAAAAAAATGAGAAAACTTGCACTTTTATTGTCTATCTTAATTTGTTTTTCCATTGCCAATGCCCAGCAGTTTATTGATACTGTTTATTCTCCCAAGGTCAGAAGTGTTAAGCTGTATCAGACAGGTTCGCAGCTGACTTATCCGGTCATTGAGTTGAATAGTGGTCAGACTCTCAGTCTGAGGTTTGATATAATTTCGGATCATCCGCTCAACCTTCAGTATAGTTTTGTGCATTGTTCGTGGGATTGGTCAGAGGAAGACCTTTTTGAGCAAGACTTTTTGGATGGATATTATGAAAATCGTATATGGAATTATAACCAGTCTTTTAATACAAATCAGCTGTATTACAATTATTATGTGTCTTTCCCAAATCAGTATGTAAAGTTCCTTGTGTCAGGTAATTATCTGATACGAATTAGTTTAGTATCTGACCCAGACAGTATTATTTTGCAAAAACGATTTGTGGTAGTAGAGAAGCAACTTCCAGTGCAAGCTAATGTGCATCCTGCTACAAATTCGGCTCTGCGTCTGACTCATCAGGAAGTCGATGTTAGCTTTAATATTGGTAATCAGAATTTCACTGATCCGTATAATAATATGCGTTTGGCCATTTATCAGAATTTCCGTCCAGATAGAGTGGCATTTATCCTTGAACCAAAGTTTTTTCAGGGTGGGCAGATGATTTATGACTATGATGATATTAATGTTTTCCCCGGGGGAAATGAATTTCGCACCTTTTCTACAGTGGATTACAAGTTTCATTCGGGCAAGGTCTTTAAGTCAGATTTTGAGCAAGGTTTGTATAATAGTTATCTTTTGCCGGATAATGTGCAGAGTGCTTATGCCTCGTACCGCGATGCCAATGGGAATTTTGTTATTCGTGCGGCTAATGTTGATAACTCATGGACTCAGGGCGATTATTTGATGGTACATTTTTCTCTGTGGACCAAGCATCCCCTTCTTCACGGCGGAGATGTGTATGTCTTTGGTGGGCTTACCAATTGGAAAATACGTCCACGGTTCAAGCTGGAGTATAATCAAAAGGCACAAGGTTATGTGGGACAAATTCTACTCAAGCAAGGCATTTATGATTATCATTATGTGGTAGTGCGTGATGGACAGATTATTTACGATGAATTGGAAGGCAATTTTTATCAGACGTCAAATGATTATTTGATCTTCGTTTATTATCAAGCTCAGGCGCCTTATTACTGGCGGGTTGTGGGATACAGAAAAGTGCAATATCAACCTTAGTATTAGTGTGATAGGATTTTTGTGAGTCAGACTTGCTGATTACAGTGTAATCAGAACCAGCGGTTTTTGACGTAGAAAAAGCCCAAACGAAGTGCAAAACCAGTATGTCTGAGTATTGTCGGCAAAAGTCCATAGTTGTGGCTCATTATCCAGAAACGCTCTTTTAGACTTTTTCTGAGATTTTTTTTCGTCAGTCCTTCGTCTAAGTATTTTACTATAATTATGCTAGTATTAACAATTATCTTTGCTTGTCTGAGAACCCTTATCATCCAGTCATAGTCTGCTGAGAATCTATATTTTAGGTTAAATTTAGGGCAAATACTTCTGCGAGCTACAAAGGCTTGATGAGAAACCAGCATTCCACGGCGCAGAGATTTCCAAGTCAGTTGGCGTGGCGGTCGTAACCGTCTCAGTCCGCGCGGTGTGTCATCAGGAGCAATTATCTGAGCATCGCCATAGTAAACATCTGCACTGGATGATGATGCGAAGATTTTGCTAATTGTCTGATTGTCAAATAGTCTATCGCCTGAGTTGAGGAAGAGAATATATTCACCAGTGGCAAAAGCGAGCCCCTTGTTCATGGCATCATAGAGTCCCCTGTCTTTTTCACTGATCAGAATGTCTATGTGCTCAGAGTATTCTTTAATTATTTCCATTGTGCCATCAGTGGACTGGCCGTCAATTACGATGTATTCAATGGATTCAAAGTCTTGGTTAATAACTGATTGTATTGTCTGTTCGATATGCTCTACGTCATTGAGGACAACCGTAATTATTGATATTTTTTTCATCCCTGTACAAGTTTAATCAAGACTAATGCCGCTGCGATCTGCTGCTGTCTTAAGCTTGTAGTATTTTTGTGGAGAGAGCTCTACAAAGAAGAAGTAAATGGGATTAAGGAACTTGCCTTTGTATGTTACTGCATAATGAAGATGTGGAAGCAGAGCTTTGCCTGTATTGCCAACATAACCAATGACATCGCCTATTTTGACTTTTTGGCCCGGTTTGACTGTCATTTCGCTCATGTGTGCATAGGTTGTAACGAATCCATTCCCATGATTAATCTTGATGTGCATACCCAGTCTTTTGGTATGCTGATTGGCTTCTATGACTGTTCCGTTGGCTGTGGCAAATATTGGCGTGCCACCTGGTGCTGCAAAATCTATCCCTTGATGGAAGGATGGCGTCTTGTAAACAGGATCTATTTTGCGCCCATAACCATAAACAACAAGCTGCAAAGTATTGTTGGGAACAGGCTGTATGCAAGGTATGTTGAGAATGCTATCCCTGTGTTTTTTTACGTATGAGATAAGTCTCTGGTATTGCTTGTTAATTGTGGCCCACTTGCCCAGCTGCCTGCTCAGGTCGTTTTTGTTCCACAGCACAATGTTTTTTACCTTCATTTTTTCCAATGTATCAAAATTGGTCAAAGGCTTTTCCACAGGTGCATTGGATTCGAAGATAACACGATAGATATCCCGGTCTTTTTGCTCGAGATTTTTTACCATACGTTCCAGTTGTTTATACTGGTGGTACTGACGTTCATATTCTTTTTTTAGTGTGGCAGTCTCGTATTCGAGTAGTCTTTGCTGTGGGGTTTTTATAAAGCTGACTGCGATAATGTAAAATATGATTGTCATAAAAATTATAGTCATCAGAAAACTAAAGACTTGCTTAAGAGTACGGATAAATTTAGACTCTTCTTCTTTCTGTTTCAGGTTACCTATGTCGAATTTTTTTTCTCTGGCCATGGCTATTATTTTTCGATTGGTATCTTTATGTTAAAAAGCTGATTTATAATTTCATGCAGATCATTTTTAATTTGGATTGCGTTTATCCCAATAAATTTTTTTGCGCTCTCAACATATTCTCTAACGTCGTCAAAATAAATTATTTCTTCTTTTTTGTAAGGCAATTGCTCCATTACTTTTTTATAAATTTCCCGCAAAGGCTTGCGTGTGTGCATCTGGTAAGATAAAAATAATTTTTTAAAGGGCCGCTCGTCCCAATACTTGAATTTTTTAATGCATTGATAATGAATGTTGTTGATATTGGACAAAACATACAGCTCATAGCGTTGTGCCAGTGCTTCGACAAGGTCTCTGCTTTCCCGTGGATAGTCAAGCACTAATTTGCACCAGCATTCATCTATTTCTTTATCCGTGGCATAGTCTATCCCCAATGTTTTTTTCAATTCCTGTCTAAACTGCTCATCTTCTATCATTCCCGCGTTGTTCATTCTATCCAGTTGAATAATCCTGTCATAGACCTGGTCTGTCAGCTCAGCACCCAGCCGTTCGAAACAATACTCACTCTCACTCCAGTCAATAGGTATGAGCACATCACCGAGATCAAAAATTATTGCCTTGATTTTGCTAGTATCAATCTGCATATCCGTATTTTTTTTGTTCGTTCATGAAATATTGCTGAATATCACCGATTTTGATATAAGGATGATGTTTTCTCAAGAGCATTATTTTTTCAATAGTGCTTGCCAAAAATTTACGGTACTCATCGGTATCTTTGTTCTGTGGCCTGTGTTGCGTAGCTTTCAGCACTTTGTTCACTTCCTCAAGTGCCTGATCCGTAGCCTGGTCAAAGAATGTTTTACGAAACCTCAGCCAGATATATTCAATGCCCCCAGAGCCAATATGAAGCATGTCGTCAGCATAGAAACGGTAATCTCTGAGCTCATCCATAACTATTTCATAAGAGGGAAAATATTTTACCCTGTCAAACTGTTCAACGAGCTTTTGTACTGCGATAATCAGGCTGGCTTTACTCTGCTGGTTGCCTATGGCTCCGTCCTTCCAATGTCGCACAGGACTGATAGTAAACACAACTTCTAAGTTGGGATTAATTTCCCACACACGGGGCAGAAGCTCAGCATACATCTGCACGATTTCGTCTATATCCAGCAAGCGCCTTGTAAAGATTTTTTGTGGCAATTTATGGCAATTAGACACCACTTTACCTGTTTGTTTGAGCTGGTAAACCCATGCAGTACCCAGCGTTATGAATAGGAAATTTGATTTGAGCAATTGCTTGTGTGATAGCTCAATACGATGATTAATCATAACCAGCAGCTCCTGCCGGGATGTGGAAGAAAATCTGCTATGATGATTAAAGCTTAGCCATAGCTGCCCACGCTGGAATACATCTTTTTCCTGAAAAAATTTTTTTTCGAGCAAAATCTCCAGACTATTGTAAACCGATGCTGGGTTGTAGATAATTCCAAATGGGTTCAAATCAATGTCAAAGAGAAAGTGCCTAAGCTTGTTGCCTATTTCTTCGCTAAAACATGAGCCCAGAAACATTATTCTTGAGCCGTAGCTTATCTTATTGTCAAACTCTGGTATTTCGACGACTGTGCGCAAAAGAGGAAGCATAATCTTTTCTTTTTTAATCTCTACTACAGAAATAACCGCCATCGTAGTCAAAACGCCTGAGGTTGTGTCCCATTTTGTCCTTTTTGGTCTTCAGATAAAATTTATTGTACTCATTGGGTTGTATTTCAATGGGCACTATCTCAACTATTTCAAGGCCATAACCTTCCAATGCAATAATCTTTCTGGGGTTATTGGTCATAAGCCTCATTTTTTTCACGCCCAGAGACCTGAGTATTTGTGCGCCAATACCATAATCACGTTCGTCGTCTGCAAAACCGAGCTTCAGATTTGCTTCTACTGTATCCAGGCCTTCTTCCTGTAGTTTATAAGCTTTTATTTTGTTAAATAGCCCGATACCACGGCCTTCCTGCAATAGATAAACTAAAACGCCTTTGCCTTCGCGTTCTATCATGCGCATAGCCTCGTGCAGCTGGTCTCCACAATCACAACGCATCGAGCCCAGAATATCGCCAGTAACACACGAAGAATGGACACGGACAAGCACTGGCTCGTCCTCTTCCCACTCTCCTTTTATCAGCGCAACATGCTCGAGTCCCGAACGTTTCTCACGGAAAGGAATGAGATTAAACTTGCCGTATTTTGTCGGCAGAAATATCTTCTCGCCAATTTCGATAAGACTTTCGTTTTCGAGACGATACGAAATAAGGTCTTTTATTGTAACTATTTTCAGGTTAAATTGCTGTGCTACTTTCATTAGCTCTGGCACACGGGCCATAGAGCCGTCGTCGTTCATAATTTCTACAAGTGCGCCGCCAGGTGTGAGCCCAGCGAGTCGGGTTAGGTCAACAGCAGCCTCTGTGTGGCCAGCTCTACGCAGAACGCCCTCGCTATGAGCTTTTAGCGGAAAGACATGACCAGGACGCGCCAGGTCATTAGGCTTTGTCTTGGGATCTACAAGAGCTTTTATGGTTTTTGCACGGTCAAAAGCAGATATACCTGTTGTTACGCCATTGCCTTTTAGATCCACCGATACTGTAAAGTTAGTTCCCTGAAGCGAAGTATTACGTCCTACCATTAGTTTTAGCCCCAGGTCTTCGCATTGGTCTTCGGTCAGAGCAGCGCAGATAAGCCCGCGACCGTATTTCGCCATGAAGTTAACCTTCTCAGGCGTGATTAGTTCAGCGGCTGTTATGAAGTCGCCCTCATTTTCGCGGTTCTCGTCATCTACGACAATGATTATTTCGCCATTTTGTATAGCCTTTATTGCTTCGGGTATGGTGTTGAATTGGATGTTTTTGTTATTGTTCGCCATTTTCGGGATGCTTTTTGGTCAGTTTACTGTAAAAATTTGCTAAGATTTCGATTAAATAATTATCTGTTATTTTTTCGTCAGCAAAAGTAAGTATTTGCTTTGAAAAGTATTGTTGAATTTCGTTTTTTTGGTAAATGTGTATAATTGATTCGACAAATTGCTGTGAGTTTCTCACTGGCATGAAATTAATCATAGCCGTGAGCTCCCAGCCATGCACAGCGTCGGAATGTGCGATTATGATTTTTCCATGGTAAATAGCTTGTAAAAACTGGGGAAGTATGCCTATGGTCTTGTCATAAGGCAGTATCATGATTGTCTTATCCGCCATAAATTTTTCAATGTCTTCGACCTGGGGGTAATACTTAACATTTGTCTTTTGTTTTAGAATGTCAATGAACCATTGTTCGCTTTGTCCAGCTATATGTAATTGTAGATTAGGAATTTCCCTCAGAATCTTGGGCCATACCTCGTTTATGAACCAGAGAATGCCATGCTGGGTTTCTATTAGGTATAGAGGCCCGATGAAGAAAAGATTGTGTGTGTATCTTACGGTCTGTGGCTTCTGTTCTGGTTTTTCTGGAAGTTTATTTGGGATTATAAAATAATTATTGTGGAATTTGTATTTTTTTATCAGTTCTGGGTCGGATGTGATAATGCTATCGAATTTTTGCATTGTAAATTCGAGAATAGACTTGAGCTTGTTTGCCAATTTATTTATAGTTAGACTTTTGAAAACAGCAAGCCGATAATTTTGTGAAAGCATCAGAACTGAGTCTATCTCATCAAAATGCTGCCGATAAATAGTAATAGAGTTGTGAGAGAGAGCAATGATGTTTTGAATAAAAAGTGAGAAAATAATACTGTCGATTTGTATAATATCAAATGTCTTTTCTGTGAGAATTTCTTCTAAGTTATTGATAATTTGTGTTTTGTTCTCTGGTTCGAGAAACCATTCCAGTGTAGAAACGCTATTTTTTTGTACTGGTAAGTAAAGGGTGCGCAGTTCGACTCCCTGATCTACCTTTTCATAAAGAGGTTCTTTAATATCTGTATTATTTACCAGTAAGACTGTAAGGTTTATTTGTTTTCTACTGACAAGCTTATTTACCTCTGGTAACGTAAAGTCTTCAAAGACCTTGAAATCTTTGTCCTGATATGATAAAATTAAGAGGTTCATTTGTTTATTTTTTTGAACTTTCTTTTAGAGTACGAGAAAGCTCTTTTTAAGAAGGTCTGAATCTTTGTCATAATGTAATCAAAGTTTGTAATCACTTTGTCTGTAGCTACTTTGTAAACCAGGTATGCACCTATAGGAATAAAAATAAATGTTGAAAGCCACATGCCAATTTCTGGCTTTAACCCACCTTGTAAGATTAGATTCTCTCCGGAAATAGAGATGATGTAATAAAGTAAAAATATTGAAACAGAAGCGATTGCAGGAAATCCAAATCCACCTTTACGGATAATAGACCCTATGGGCGCACCAATGAAGAAAAAGAGAAAGCAAGCTACAGAAAAAGTATATTTACGATAATAGGCTATTTCGTGTTTAGCTATCCACACCTGTTTGCTCTTCAGGTCTATCTTTGCCATTTTTAGCTGAGAAATGATACGGTTGGCAAAGTTAAGTGCTCTGGTGATAGCCTCTTGCTTTGAAGTGATATCCATGTGTTGGTAGAGACTATCAGTATTAGTTACTATTGGCAGTTTCTTGGGTGGTATTTGATACCATATTTTCATCGCAGCATAATAATTAAACGTATCACGTCTGCTATATAGTTTTAATCCCTTGACAAACATGTAGTTATTGAGAATAATGTCCTCGTAGAATTTTTTTCTACGTTCATAAGCTATTTTTAATGAGTCGATTTTTTGCCGAAGCCTGCGTGCAGAGAGCATCTGATAGTTGGACCTGAACAAGCGCTCATCTGTTTGTCTCATCTGGAATCCTTGCAGCTTGATAATCACTCTGTAATGTGAAAATTTATCTTCACGGTGTGGATACTTTCTTAGAGCCGGATCTGGCTGATCTTCATGTATTTCCTCATACTGGTAGCCATTATATAGGTCTGCCACTAAATATTTCATGTCGTCGGTAACTCTCAGAGTCCCAGAATCTGCGGTTATCAGGCGGTTGTTGGCAAAAGCATTCTTGTGATCATAGATCAAGAAGTTGTACATCATGTCATTATGAGGGTTTTTCTTGCTAATTCGAATAACATAACCCTCGACGTCGTAGTTAAAAATACCTGGCTGAAAGTTCAAGGCTGGATGTCTCTGACGTATGTCAAACAGTAAGGTCTGAAGCTTTAGATTGGCTGCCGGCACCACTGTATCGGCAAAATAAAAATTGAGCAGTCCGAGCAGTGCACTCAGAATAATAAGCGGGCGGTAAACTTTGATTATTGAAATTCCTGATGATTTTATGGCGATTAACTCGTGGTTCTCTCCCATATTGCCAAATGCCATCATCGAGGAGAGCATCACTGAGATAGGCATTGCCAAAGGAACGACCTGAACAGAAGCATAAAACAGTAACTTTATAATAACCCATGCCTCCAGTCCCTTGCCCACTAACTCATCAACATAGAGCCATAGAAATTGCAAAATCAATACAAAGATAGCTACAATAAACGTGGCAATGAATGGCGCAATAAAAGATTTGAGAGTTAGAACATGTAATTTCTTTATCACAGGTTACTTGTTTTTTCGTTGATTATTACTTCTTCCTAAAAGTCGTTTTTCTGTTTCTGCTTCGGGTATGCCAGAATATCTATTCATAAGTTCCTGAGAATGTGGAAGACTAAAGTTCTGGGGAATCTTCAAATTTCCGCTGCTGAGACGCTCGAAATCCCGTATTATAACATCGTCTTTGACATAATTGCCTGCATGTGCATGGAACAGATATGATTTTTTCATTTGTATCAAAATTCTTTTTATTAGCTCATCTTTCACAGCTGGGTCTTGTTCTTCTATTGCTTTCTGTATCATTCTCTCAATGATTTTTCCGTAATGACGCAGGCGTATATGCTGATCAGGATAATCTATCTTTTCAGGCTTGCGATCAAAGTCTTCCAGCGGAATGATTGGATGAGGATAATCTATGTCCAATTCATAGCTGGCCAGAATAGCCAAATGATTCCATAATACTTTTTCGTAATCATCAATCTTTTGAATGTCCTTGTTGATAATCTTCATTGCCTCAATAATCTGTTTTGCCGCCAGATTGCGTTTACTGCGGTCTTTTATTGTCTTGGCATATTCAACAAGCTTTTTGATATTGTTGCCATAACGGGCATTAATGACTCTCTGAATAGGTGAGAGATTACCATTTGTTACTTGTGCTTCCATTGTCTCAAAATATTTTTACAAAGATAAAAGTATTAAATCTTTTGTGAAAAAAGGAATTTTTAAGAAAATACAAAAATCACACATTACAAAATTTATACTAAAAAATAATACTTTTGCAAAACTAAAGACTAAACTAATGAGGATAATTTCAGGTAAATACAAGGGGCGTGTTATACACTTGCCAAAATTTTTTCATGACCGTCCTACAACTGATTTTGCCAAAGAAGGACTCTTCAGCATACTTAGCAATTGGTATTACTTTGAGCATATAAAGGCGCTTGACCTTTTTGCCGGGAGTGGATGTATAAGTTACGAGTTTGTCTCGCGTGGTGTGGGGCAAATAACTGTTGTTGAGAAGAATCCGCGCTATGTCGATTTTATTCGCTCCCAGGTTAAGCAGCTCTTTGGAGGTGAACAGACAGTGATTAATGTTATACGTGATGATGCCTTTGCATTTTTGCAGGAGCGCCAGCTCGATTATGATGTTATCTTTGCAGACCCGCCTTTTGATGTGCAAGGGCTCGAAACATTGCCAGATTTGGCCATGGCCAACCAGTCGTTACCACAAGATTCAATCTTTATTCTCGAGCATCCCAAACAGTTTGATTTCTCATCACATCCTAATTTTTTCCGCAAATCTACTTATGGTCATGTTAATTTTTCGTTTTTCTCCAAAAATCCAAACCAGTAATGTATGAAAGCACTTGTTCTCTTTAGCGGTGGATTAGACTCTACCATTGCTCTGAAACTACTCAAGGACCACGGACTCGATACGTATGCTGTTTACGTTGAGACAGGCTTTGTTAATGCAGATTATGATCAACTTAAATATATCGCGCAGGAGCAGATTGGCGCTAAGCTTATTATTCTTATGCGTCAGCAGCAATATATAGACAAGGTGCTTTTTACACCAAAATATGGCTATGGACGTTTTTTTAATCCTTGTCTTGACTGTCATAAGTTCATGATAGAGCAGACCTGGCAATGGGGCATAGAACAGTTTGGCAAAGGTAATTTTTTCCTGGCAACAGGCGAAGTATTGGGCCAGAGGGGAAAGAGCCAGACGCGTCCAAATATTGACAGGATGAACAAAGACTTGGGTGAGATAGCCGATTATCTTGTACGCCCCCTTTCCATTTCCTATTTCCCTGAGTCTGTGCCACAAAAGCTTGGTGTTATTGATCCATCTAAGCTGCTAAATATCAAGGGTAAGCAGCGTCGTCAGCAGCTTGATCTAATTGACAAACTCGGAATTAAAGACTATCAGACCCCGGCCGGCGGTTGCTTGCTTACAGTCAGCGGTTTTGCCCAGCGTCTGAAGCGTTTCTCTCAGCATTATCAGTACCAAATAGAAGATTTTCCTCTTATTCGCCATGGACGCCATTTTTGGTTTGATGATAAGCTCTTGGTCATTTCCAGAAATGAGAAAGAAACCAAGCTTTTCGAAAAATTCCATGATCCACTTCAGCGTTTCATAACAATTGATTTACCAGCCGATGTTTTAGGGCCTGTGGCAATTATCGATGTCAGTGCAAGCGATGAGCTAATACGTACTGCATGCGGCTTATTGCTCGATTATTCCAAGGCAGACAAAGACAGAGAGTACACTTTTGTCGTTAATGGACAAAGATTTGACCACATAAAAGCTATTGACCGTAACTTGCACGCTGATAAGCTTATTAAAGGATAACTTTCTTCGAGATGAGAATTCATTATGCTCAGAAGAATTGTGAATCAATCCACGGCGCTCAAAAATTTTCTGTAGGCTTAATATGCGTTTTTGTGGCTATGGACGGTCGTTTGACAAAACCTTCCCGATTTTTCTGAAAAAATTTTTGTTCAAAGTGTAAGGAATGAGATTTTACGGTGTTTCAATTAATGAATAAGTAATTTGGTGCGTGGAGCAGATGAGCGAACAAATATTGATTGACAGGCTCAAGGCAAAGGATCAGAGAGTTTTTCAAGACTTTGTTAATCAACATAAAGACAAGCTTTTTCGTGTGGCTATGGGCTTTGTGCATGATTCATTTCTGGCAGAGGATATTGTACAGGAAGTGTTTATCAAGCTCTGGCAAAATATTGATTCGTGGCAAGAGGATAGGGCTCAGCTCTCTACATGGCTATACCGTGTAACAGTGAATCATTCCCTTAATAAGTTAAGGGACACAAAAAACACGAGGCAATTGTCTAGCATAAATGAGCTCATGCGGACAAATGATGATGGCTCAGTCGAGATACAGGTGCCTGATAAAGCCACAGATCCGCATGCTGCGTTGGAGAACAAAGAGCTTGCAGAAGTGTTACGCAAAGCTATCAGTGCATTACCTCGGAAACAGAGGATAGCCTTTGTCCTGAGCAAGTATCAGAAGATGTCTTCGCGTGAAATAGCAGAGGTAATGGAGCTTTCGGTCAGTAATGTGGGCGTCATTGTCCATCGTGCCAAGAAAAACTTACAAAAGCAAATTCTAAAGCTAATGAAATGAACTGCAAACAGGTGCAAAATAAGCTTATTTTCTACTATTATGGTGAGCTGCCACAGGCTGAGATGACAGAAATAAAACAACATTTGGCAGAGTGTGCCTCTTGCCGCGAGCAGTACAACAAACTGTCACTTACGCTCGATTATGCCCAGCGAGAAACAGAGCTCAGTGCCCCTGAGAATTTATGGCAAGATATTAACAACCAGCTGGATAGTACACGTAGTCAAACTGTCAAAGTATTAAGGATACGTGCCGCTCAGACGCTCGCAGCAGCTGCTGCTATTGCCATAGCCATTTTTATTGGTTCGTTAATGGGCAAGACCTTTGCCGAGAAGTCTTATCCTGTAGCCACCAGAGAGCAGCAATACGAAGACTATGATAGCCTGGTACAGACTTTTTCATCATTAGACGCATCTGTTTACGTTGTGCTTGACAAATAAATCGCAAAATTATGGACACACAAACAAAAAATAAAATACTCGTAATTGCAGTAATCTTTCTCATAGTGCTTAATTTGGCTACTATTGGTTCGATTTTTTACCACATCAGCCGAATGCGTAAATTGGCAGCTCAGGAGCAGCCTATCGCGCAGGTAAATAATCGCGTGGTTCGGCCAGATTACGGGCGTGGGCCACAGTCACGGGCATCAGTAAGACGAGAGAGGCGAGAAAGGGTTTCTCCACATTTTCGCCGTATCATGGACTCTCTGCACCTTACGCCAGAGCAGAGAAAGTATTTTCTCGAAAAACGCAGGCAATTTATGCGTACTCACCGTCCACTAATGGACTCTTTGTTAATCTACCACGAAAGTCTCGATAGCCTTGCTTGTAGTGTCAATCCTGATACCACAAAAATTAGGTTTTATTCTCAGCGTATAGCCAGTCTGCATTATCGCTTTACCCATGATTTTGCATTGCTGGTTAATCAGTGGTACCAACAGTGTAATCCTGAGCAGCGTACGAAGTTCTGTCAGATTTTTAGACATAAAAAATCTTATTATTCTGATTACCGTAGGCATAGAAAGACGCGAAGGAGACGGTAGCCAGTCCTGCAATTCTGCAAGTTATCCGTGCAGGTCAGATTCTTTAAAAAAATTACGGATAGCCAACCTTACAAATTTTACAAACTACAAAATATAAATCACATAAAATAAATGGATTATGAAAAGAACGATTTTTTTACTTTTGTTCACGTTCCTGGGAATGACAGGATTGTGGGCGCAGGAAGGAATGGGTCAAAGACATGGTCATTTTTCACAAATGGCCTCTAAGCTGGAGCCTAATAAAGGCATAGTAATGGGTCAGGTTATTGATGAAAACAATGTTCCAGTGCCGTATTCTACTGTTTCAATTTTTAGGATGTCCGATTCGTCATTGGTCAATGGAATATTGACTGATACTACTGGGCGTTTTGTACTTATGAATGTGCCTTATGGTACTTATTATCTGGAAGTTAAGTTTGTAGGCTTTAAGAAGAAAATAATCAAGGGCATAACTGTTAGTGCCAGAAGACGCTTTGTCAGGATAGGGCAGATTGAGCTTAAGACAGAGATGCAAAATATCGAGCAAGTTGTGGTAGCAGCTACGGCCAAAGATGTAGAATATCGCGTGGATAAAAAAGTTATACATGTCAAACAAAATCTCTCGTCTGTGGGCGGGACAGCTGTTGATATTCTTCAGAATATACCATCGGTGGAAGTTGATATTCAAGGCAATGTTAAGTTGCGTGGTAGTAGCAATTTTACTGTTTTTATAAATGGTAAGCCATCGGTTCTCGAAGGTAGTGAGGCTTTGCAGCAGATGCCTGCTAGTGAAATAGACCGCATAGAGATTATCACAAATCCTTCGGCAAAATATGACCCCGATGGAGTGGCTGGAATTATCAATATCATCACAAAGCAAAACCACAAAAAAGGTTACAACGGCCTTGTAACAGTGTCTTATGACAATTACAATGCCCTGGGTGCCAATGCTATAATAAATATCCGTCGCCCTAAGGTTAATTACTTTGTATCAGTCGATTACAATAACAGAGTTAGACCAGCAGACCTAATCAGCCAGAGAAAAATTTTCAATGATTCTATTACATCGGAATATGACCAGACAGGTAACACACAATTTGGATTTGGCGGCTGGCGAGCAAAGACAGGCTTTAGCTATTATTTCAATGACAAAAATACTCTGACGGTTTCTGGCCAGCTGGGCAACAGGGGCTTTAACATGAAGTCAAATACCCAGATGTCTGAGCTTTTGTATATCAATGATGCATTGCAGCATTCTAATTACTATGTGCAGAACGGCTATTCCAACCTTCAGGGCTGGATGTATCAAGGGAACATTGATTTTGAGCACAAGTTTAATAACAAAGGACATAAGATAAGTGCTTATATTGATGTGCGCAATTTTATGCCAAATAAGATTAATGGTACTGAGGTAGATACTACAGACCAGGACTGGCAGACAATAGCAGATGAGATGTTCTATCAGGAGTCGCGCGAACAAAGTTCTGGTTTGCGATTGCGTGCACAGGTAGATTACGTTCAACCAATGTCTAAGGGTCGTAAGCTTGAAGCAGGTTATGTTGGTCGTTATTATGATATGCGGTCTAATTATGCTTTGTTTAATAAATATGGTTCTCAGAATTGGCAGGAGCTCAGTAATTTTTCAAATAATTTTGGTATGATCCGTAATATCCAGGGAGCTTATGTAACTTATACAGGAAAGATTGCAAAACTATTTGATTATCAGGTAGGTTTGCGTTCAGAAT
>JALWCU010000160.1:38094-41233 GCA_027015275.1 Bacteroidales bacterium
TTTCCCGAGCGCATATATTTCACATCGTTTTGGAAAGTCTCTGCAAATGCAGCTAAGCTATAGCCGTCGTGTCAGACGTCCGCGTGGTTGGTTCCTTAACCCATTTCCTACTTATGTTGATCAGTATACAATCCAGCAGGGCAATCCAGATCTTTTGCCTGCTTTCTCTGGTTCCTATGAATTCAACATCGTAAAATACTTCAAGCGTTCATATATGTCGCTCGAAACATTCTGGCGTCAGACAAAGAACGATTTTCAGCGCATACAGCTTGTAGGCAATAATAACACAATTATTAATACATGGACAAATGCTGGTAAAGATATTTCTGGCGGTGCAGAATTTTCAGCCAACTTGATGCTCATGAGAATGTTGATTCTAAATGCTTCGAGCTCTATTTATTATTATCGTGTAATGGGCGAGCTGGAAAACAAAAAGATTGATAACTCTACTGTTACTTGGAATTCCCGTCTGATGGCAATGCTCATGCTTCCGACAAATACACGCTTGCAAGTAATAGGGTTTTACCGTGCGCCCACTGTTACTCTTCAGGGAACACGTCAGGCATTTATAATGACAAGTTTCTCTGTAAGACAGGATTTCTTCAAGCGTAAAGCTTCTTTGACTCTTTCAGTTAGAGACCCGTTTAAGTTGATGCGTTTCTCTACTATAGTGAATACACCTAGTCTTTACTCTGAAAATGTGTTTATTATGCGTTCGCCTAATATCTCTGCTACTCTGGAAATACGGCTAAATGATTTTTACAAATCACGTGGACACAAACAGAGCGATGAGGATATTTCTGACTTCGAAGGTGAAGGCCTATATTAAAGAGAGATTTAATTATTATTTATGTAAAAAAAAGCTGGCCCCTGAAGGCCAGCTTTTTTTACATAAGTGCAGAAGTGGTCATCAGAAGCTGAGTTAATCATGCTTTGCTCATAGGTATAAGGTTTATTTCAAGTCCGGTCTCGAGCATAAAGTCTTCTACTTCCTCAAGCTCATCCTCTATATCATCCACAGTATCATCGTAATACCAATTGACAGTAATGTCAAAATTTTTGTCTTTGTATTTTTTCAGAAGGTTAAGGATGTCCACAATACATTTAGATGAACTTGTGTTAAAGTATGTGAGTTTGAAGTTAAATGTTAGAGGCTTGCCCACTTCTTCGAAGTACCTCTCGAGCCATTGGATAAGTGGAGTATAGAATTTTATAGTTTCTTCCAGGTAAGATTCACCCGAAAGCTCGCATACGCCACTGTCTGCATTAAAATTGACAGTTGGTATAAAATATATACCTTTTGACCCTTCTATATAAAAATTTTCCATAGGATTATCAGTTTTTGTTGATTTTACAAGCTATAATAATAAAAGACTTTTCGTCGTTCAGGTCTATAACCTTGTATTCAATAGGATTGCCTGATACTAAGGCCACTTGAATAAGACCAATATTTCCGCGCCCCATATCAGTGTGCCTGAGATTACGCATTTTTCTTTTATAATCACGTAACTCTCTATGCGAAAGGGAATTAATTCTGTCTATTTTTTTTGTCAAAGCTTTAATATCATGTATGCTAGCCATATTGCCAGTATAAACTAGAAAATGATCATTTAATTCTTTGAAAATAATTATTCCCTCGCCTGAACTATTCGAATCACTACTTGTTCCGCGTTCAACAGAATAAAGAGCAATATTCTGAGATAGCTCGATAAAGACTTTAAATATCTTCTTTGTGGCAGTTGGTGTGGTTTCAGCTGTTTTTTCTTCGATATTCTTTGCCATTAGTGCTAACAGATTCCTATCTATAGCACCCAAATAACTGATAGCAAATACGTCAGCTTTGAGCTCTTCTATTATTTGTTGGAAATTAATAGCTTGTCCTTGCATGTTGGCTCGAAATTATCTTAAACACAAATTTAGTAAATTTTATTAAATATCAAAGTTTTTATTGCAAATTCTTATACACAGACATATAGCAATTTTTTTGCCAAAGCCTTATGCATAATTTCTTACTGATTTATTATCCCTGTTTCTTAAAGTTTTAGATAGCTTGCAAAAACTATTTTTTTGAGTTTTAGACAAAGAAATGTGCTTTATATATATTACAATAAGGGCTGCCCCACAAAAAAGCAGTTGGTTCGTGAATTAATAAAAAAATTTTGTGGGGCAGCCCTAAACCAGCGTTAAGATAGGTTTTTATTGTTCCTGAAAGAAATGGGCTGCATTTTGGCGTAATTCTTTCATGGCCTTGTTTTTTATTTGACGTACTCTTTCTCGTGTGAGGTTGAAGAAAGCTCCAATCTCGTCTAATGTGTATCTGTGGTTTTTGCCTATGCCAAAATACATTTTTATGATTTCTGCATCTCTTGGTGGCACTGTTTTGAGAAGTTCCTCTATGATTTGATGTTTTTCTTCCTTAGTAATTATATCATCAGCGTGATAATCATTGCTCGAAAGTATATCTACAAGCTTGAGATCAGAATCATCTGCTCCCATTGGCGCCTCCAGTGATACTACGACTTCGGATTGTTCAAGTATTTCGCGCACGAAGTTTTCATCCATTTTAAGTGCCTCGGAAATTTCTTCTAACGAGGGATCACGGTTGAGTTTTTGCTGCAATTCGTTGATAATCTGTTTTACCCTGTTTTGGGCACCTACTTTGTTAACAGGCAAGCGTATTTGTCGTGATTTTTCGGCCAGGGCTTGCATGATAGACTGGCGAATCCACCACACGGCATAAGAAATGAATTTGAAACCACGTGTCTCATCGAAATGCATGGCTGCTTTGATGAGACCTATATTACCTTCGCTTATCAGATCAGATAAGCTCAGACCTTTGTTTTGATATTGCTTGGCAACAGAAACTACAAAACGTAAATTTGCTTTTATGAGCTCTTCCAAGGCTTGTCTGTCCCCATGTTTTGCGCGTGAGGCAAGGTCTGCTTCCTGTTCAGGCGTGAGAAGTCTTGTTTTAGCTATCTCAGAAAGATATCTTTCCAGAGCTTCAGATTCGCGGATTGTTATTTGTTTTGTGATTTTTAGTCGTCTCATAGTTGAATTTTTTTATTTTTATGTGTAAAAATGAAACAGTTACTAAAATTTAAATTTCTTTTGTTTTCTTAAATATGCTATGACTATT
>JALWCU010000161.1 GCA_027015275.1 Bacteroidales bacterium
CTTCATCATCAGTTACACTCCCTGCCCATGAAGGTGAAAATGTTACACTTTTAGGTTTTGGAGAATTAGCTGGCAAATCAAATTCTACCTTTAACTTATTTTTAGCTTCTATTGTTTTTATAAATGTTGATACAAGATAATCATCACTTCCACCGCTTGAACCGTCAAGAGATGCATAAAGTTTCATACCTCCTATATAAATTTTGAATATAAGGTTTGGCTTTGACACATTTACAGGACATACAAAATTGTTATTTTCTGAAGGTTTTATTGTAACTGAGACATTGTACTCGCCTGATTTGTCTCCTGACCTGAAATATGCTTTAGCTATACCTGTATCATCAAAAACCGCTTCTACTTTTTTACCTTGCGTCCCTTCCGCTTCAAGATAATCTCCATATACTCCCGATGGTTCTTTGCTAATTTCATACACTGCCTTCCAGTTACTGTAATTTGACGATTTAACAAAATCATCAAGCTTTACCTGTAACGGCTTGGATAATTTTTTATTCTTTGATGTTAATAAGTTTTCATCAGCACTTGACACGAAATATATTGCAGGATAACTTGCATTTATGCTACCTGTTACACTCCCTGAAACCTTCTCTGTTTTTCCGCTTATCTTTGCAAGAACATCTGCACCCTTTATTTCTGCACCATAGATTGCACACGGTGAATATTTTGATGCACTTATACTGCTTGCAATAACCTGATCTTTTATTTTATATTCAAGGATAAAACAACATTGCTTTCCTTTTGCAACTGTTTCATCTATATTAGAAAATGTAATTTTTCCCGATGCAAATTTTCCCGAAGATATTTTCTCCGTAGAATTATCTTTGAAACCGCATGAAGTGTCTTTATAAAGAGTTACTTCATCTATATCATTTATATCACCGCTGCCCTTATATGAAAATGTCATGGAACTAAGTAAAGCATCACCGTCTGATGTAACATTGTTCCTGAACTTCAAAAGCATTACCTGTATTGGTTGGTTCCTGTTTAACCAGGGTGAGTTCACCGGATTTGAATCAGTTGACAATATTTGAAGCGGTGCAAGAAACAAAGGATATTCATCATCTATATATTTTACAAATTTATAGCTTTCATCAATACATATCTTTTCACCCTCTTCGTCATAACCTTCCTCAACACAGTAATATACCTTACCACTGTGTGTAAACGATTCGTCACAAAATCCGTTATCATCGCTATCCTTGCAATTAATTGGGTTTGCATACATGGATGTATAG
>JALWCU010000162.1 GCA_027015275.1 Bacteroidales bacterium
CTGTATTTCATACCACCTCATTTCGTTGTATATTTTCATTTTAGCATATTTAATGGTTTTGCTACAATATCAAAAAACTTTTTAAAGGCAAAAAATGGGACAAACTATCACAGAAAAGATCTTTAGCGAGCATGTGGGACACGAAGTCAAAGCGGGTGAAATTGTAGAGTGTGAACTCGATATGATTATCGGCAACGACATCACTACGCCAATCTCCATCAAAGCGTTTCGAGAAAGCGGAGCAAAAAAATTAGCCAAACCGGATAATTTCGCAATCGTGCTCGATCACTTCATTCCAGCTAAAGATATCGCAAGTGCAAACCAGGCTAAAATTAGCCGAGAGTTTGCCTATGAGCACAATCTTAAGCACTTTTTCGATGAAAAAGATATGGGAATCGAGCATGCGCTGCTGCCAGAAAAGGGGCTTGTGGTACCAGGCGATGTAATCATCGGTGCGGATTCGCATACTTGTACACATGGCGCTCTTGGAGCGTTCGCTACAGGAATGGGAAGCACAGATCTTGCCTATGGAATGATTACAGGCAAAAGCTGGTTTAAAGTACCTGCATCTATCAAAGTAGTATATACTGGAAAACTTGGCGAATATGTATATGGAAAAGACCTCATTTTAGAGCTCATCCGCCGAATAGGTGTAGACGGCGCTCTTTATAAAGCGCTTGAATTTACTGGAGATACGATAGAAAATCTCGATATGGATGGGCGCTTTAGTTTATGCAATATGGCAATTGAAGCTGGAGCAAAAAACGGCATTATCGCAGTGGATGAAACGACAAAAGCCTTTTTAGCCGATAAAAATTTGGCAAGAGAGCCAAAATACCACTATAGTGACGAAGACGCAGAGTATGAAAAGATAATCGAAATCGATGTGAATACGCTCGAGCCAGTCATCGCTTTTCCGCATCTTCCAAGCAATGGCCGCCCTATTAGTGAAGCTGCAAAAATGGATCTCAAAGTCGATCAAGTCTTTATAGGTAGCTGTACCAACGGTCGCCTTAGCGACATCGCAATAGCGGCCGAGATTCTCAAAGGCCGCAAAGTAGCGCGCCATACAAGAATGATCGTCACTCCCGCAACTCAAAAAATCCTCAAAGAAGCGGAAAAGCTTGGCTACATAGACACCCTCATCGATGCCGGAGCGGTAGTGAGCAACCCTACATGTGGAGCATGTCTTGGGGGATATATGGGAATCTTGGGTGATAATGAGCGCTGTGTAAGCACTACAAATAGAAAC